>DAOUQS010000128.1 GCA_030625465.1 Amylibacter sp.
CGAGGTCCACCAAGGCTCTGCGGATCGGTCATATGGTGTGCAAGTTGCTAAGCTTGCCGGTTTACCTCCTATGGTTATCCAGCGAGCAAAGACCATATTGGAAAAACTTGAAGCAAATGATCAAGCCAAGGAAAAAACATCTAAATCACTATACGATGAACTGCCCTTATTTTCCGCGACACCCGCCCCCACAATAAATCCCAGCGCAATTGATAGCTTTATTGAAGATATAATACCGGATGACTTAACCCCACGCGAGGCACTGGATATTTTATACAAACTAAAGAAATTAAAATGACGGTAAAACCAAAGAACCGCTATTTATGTTAAAAAGCCAATACCAAAATTAACTTTCCATGTTTAGCCAAACCAACCCGATCAGGCATTTCCCAATACGCGGGAAAACATAGGCATATGTGTGTAGGTAAATTTGATGATCCATGCCAAATCCCTGATATCTAATATACTCAAGATCCCATTTCAATTTTTTCCGGGCTCCAAGATGGCAGTCTGTATAACCATGTTTTAGTTGTGCCAGTCCTGAAATGCCCGGGCGAATGGATTGCCGTCTTGTGAAATTATGAATACTTTCAGCATAATTATGGAAAATTTCAGGCTGCTCCGGTCGAGGGCCTATAAGGCTCATATCCCCCAAAAGAACATTTATTATTTGCGGTAGTTCATCAATATGAATATCCCGCATAAACTGCCCCAGCCGGGTAATCAGTGGACGATTATCCACATAGTTTTTTTGTATGGTCCGCAATTTATAAATTTGGAACACGCGATTGTTCTTGCCAACCCTATTTTGCTTATAAAACAGCCAACCCGGATTCAGGAAAGGATTTAAAACAAATGCAATAATACATATTATTATCAAAATAGGTAATAATATCAATGATGTAAGAACATCAAACGAGCGCTTGTAAATCAAAAAAATTACTGAAGGCTGTGTGGAGCTCTCGAAAATCGGCGCTTCAAACACAGTGTTATGCATTGCTAAGTCGTGTGGCAACCTGCTGTCCTCACTTTATTGTCCGCTCAAAGCAGATCTACACTAGGTTATGTACTGTATAGGCCTGTACAGTCTTTTGTTTTTTCCTGATAGGTCATTGTTTGTCATTCAAGCCCATCACTTCTTTTGACTACCAATTTAACATTGAAGATTCGTTAACGCAATAATTGTTATTGTGATCTTCTCTTCATTAACCTTTTTAGAGAATCAATATGGTAATGCTCAAGTAATTTTTAACTGCCAATAATAATCGGCGGATAAATGCACTTTTGCAGGTTTCTAAAAACGGTAATGCGGCATGACAATTCAACATAAATTGCTTGTAGTGGCTGGAGAGGATGTCGCCATGCGCCTTGCCACATTTACCCACCTGCGTTCGGTCGGATTTGATGTTGCAGTTGCTGCACCTGTTAAAAACCAGGCGTTAAGCAAAGCCGGCATTAAGGTTTTTCATTATGATCTTAACCGGAATATCCAGCCCTTCGCGGATTTGCGTGCAATCCGGCAGTTGCGAAAAATTGCCCGCACCTGGAAGCCGCACATTATCCACGCATATGATACCAAACCGTGCTATCTGGTGCCGCTTGCGATGCGCGGCCTTGCCGGCCCTAAAGTTATACGCACCATTAATGGCATGGGTAAAATTTATGCATTAGGCGGCCCAAAAAACCACATTCTGCGCATGATCTATCAAGCTTTGCATTTGTCTGTCAGAACGCGCGTTGACCATACAATATTCCAAAACACTTCTGATCAAGGTTATTTTGTTGAAAATGGCTTGGCGCCCCTTGAAAAAACAACGCTTATCCCCGGCTCGGGCATTGATCTGGCATTTTTGCGCAAATTCAAGAATAAATCAAACCGCACCGCATACCGCACCACACTGAAGATAGCGCATAAAACCACATTCATTATGATTGCGCGCATCACCAAAGAAAAAGGCGTGTTGGACTTTCTAAATGCCGCAAAGGATTTACGCGTACGCCACCCCAACACAGCTTTCCTTTTGGTCGGACCCGCCGCGGGTGATGAACCAGATGGCATAAGCGCGGCACTAATCAACAGCTTCGCAAGCGACGTAACTTATTTAGGTCGGCGTGATGATATCCCGCAATTGCTAAACGCATCAGATGTTTTTGTTTTGCCGACCAGATACCGCGAAGGGGTTCCGCGCGCGATGCTGGAGGCTATGGCCATGGCATTGCCCGTTATTGTCAGTGATGTGCCCGGGTGCCATGAGGCCATCAGCGGTCGCGGCTCGGGCTTTCTGGTGTCGCGCCCCGGCAGCAAGGCCCTTGCAGAAGCAATGGAGCGGGCCTTGGGTTCGGATCTGGCTGAAATGGGGGCAGCAGGCCTGGCTGGCATAAAAGAAACCTACGCTTTGCCAATCATCATGAAGGCACTTACCCGCACCTACAGGAACGCCCTATGACACCGAAAGATTATCATTTACTTTTGCAGTGTATTGGGTGGAATAATCGCACGTGGGCCGTGCCTATTAGTCAGGTTATCAACAAAACCGGCGTGTTAGGCCGTAAGAATATCCATGTGCTGGAATTGGGTGCAGGTCGGGTCAGCACCTTGGGGGCACTGTTTTTTCGCAACGCCAATCACGTTACAATTTCATATTTCAACCAATCAATGCATAAACCGGTTGCAAAGCGTATTGATAAGATCTTTCCCGTAGCGGGGGACACGGATTATGAAAAACACTTTGCCCAAGCTTCGGTTCTTGATCTTCATGGTGTCTACGATGTCATCATAATGAAGTCCGTTTTAGGCGGAGTGTTTCGCACAGATCAGTCCAGGCAAAATATAAATACTTTTCTTGAAGCCATTGTTGCCAATAATCTGGCCGACAACGGTGTTTTGATTACTGTCGATAATGGCATCCCGTTTTATGCGCGCCTTATAAGCAGGTTTGGTGCCCGTGGTGCGCATTGGCGATATTTCCGGCCCGAAGAATTTTCAGGGGCACCTTTTCAGTTTTGCTTTGGGTTAATCGGCGCATTTTCACTAAAAACACGCTTGGGCAGGTTCGGCCAGCTATTAGAGGATCTGATACACCTTACAGACCGGGTGCTATGCGGCATATTCAATAAATCCCCCACGGTCATTGCAAGCGCATATGTAAAACCAGCCGCCACCGTTACGCAGGTAAAACAGGTATGAACTTCAGCATTATGGGGCTTGGCATTATCCTGCGTACCACAACACAGCTGGTTCTTCTTGTAATATCTTCACGTTTGTTTACCCCTGCCGATATTGGCATTGCCGCTGTTATTTTCGCGATCTACCATCTGGTTTGGCCGTGGTTTGAAGTTGCCATTGGCCAAAGCTATTACCAAATTGAAAAGAAGGACTTTAAAAGCTTTGAAAGCCTTGGTCTTCTGACAGCGCTTTCGTGTATTGTCGCAATTCTTTTTACCGCAGGGCTATCAGTTGTTTTTGAAATGCTTGCGCCGGATCAAGGGCTTTGGATTACCTTGATGATGATGTGTGCAATCATCGCACGCAGTTTTTCGGCTTTGTCCAATGCAGACTTGCTGAAAGCACTGCAAATCAAGCTTCATACCACAATTGAGCAAGGCAGCTATATAATCGGATATTCCTGTGCGCTTGGCATAAGTGTGCTGCTTGATCTGGGCCCGCTCTATCTAATTATTGGAATTTTCCTGCACAGTCTGATTTCATGCCTGTTGTTCCAGTTTTATAATGCAGTGCATTTTTCCGTTAATTATTACCCGAAGACCACTTTGGATATATTAAAACTATCCGGCGGCTACTTTATCGCCTCTGGGCTGAATACATTCGTTCGCGAGGTAAATGTGTTACTTATAGGCGTGCTTATTTCTACATCATCAGCTGCATTTTATAGCCGTGCGCTACAAATATACTTGTTAGGGGCTTTTACTATTGGGCAGGTTTTCGACAGGTTACTAACCCCTCTGTTCCGACGAAATATTATGCATGACGTCAATAACGGGCAATTATTCAATTTATCAACTTTAATACTAATTTCGATATTCACGCCAATGTCTGCCTTTATATACATCAATGCCCAAACAATAATTATTATGTTGTTTGGGCCGGGCTGGATCGATTCTGTGCCGATATTACGCATTCTTGCATTGGTTCTAGCGTTTCGTACCTGCGCGAAAATTAACGAGGCGACCATGCGCGCTTACGGGCAAGTCTGGCGAAGGGTTGTCTATTACATTTTATGGGCAAGCATATTGCTGGCCAGCGCCCATCCTGCCGCAAGCATAGGGGTGACAGGCTTTGCCTGGGCGGAATGTATTGGCGCTTTCCTGTTCTGGGTTTTATCCAGCAGATCAGCCGTTCAGTTGGTCGGCAAAAACTGGAGGGCACAAGCCATTACATTAGCAAGCAGCGTGCCGGTTATCGTGATTTTTACCTGTAGCCATTATGCCCTTAAATATTCATTACAAATTGACGGCTCGGTACAGCTTGGGCTGGAGCTGTTAATTCTTGTTGTTTTGGCCGGACTGCAAATTACAATTATAACGAAGCTGCGCTACCGTAGCCTGGCAGTATTACGCCAGTTCATTTGACAGCCATGAAAACCTAGCACCATAGCGCGCAACAAGCGCTTGCCCGTCAGCGGCAAAATATCGGGAAAGCGTTGCCGATTGCCTGGGTTTTGTTTTAAGGTAATTCCCTGCATTTTTATGCTTTAAATATGAATTCGATTGTGGTTTTACGCCAATAAATTTTTGAATATCCGCCAATGTAGCCCGTGTATTTTGATAGATGTCACGATCCTCAACAACCAGCAGCCGGCCTTTTGAAAGTAACCGCTCCCATCTTGCCAGATGTGATGCGTATAGCCCACGGCGCAGATAACTGTGGTGTTGCAATGCAAAGGTCCAATACCCGGGCTGGATTTGCGCCCGCGCCCAATCTTTGCCCGTCCTTTCTTCTTCAGCGGCAAGGGCATCTTCAAAGGAATAGCGCTCTCCACCGCGTCTGCATTCATATTGATAATGTGAAAAAGCGCGCTCTACCGGATTTCGCAAAACGGCGATGCAACGCACTTCGGGAACAACCTGCAACATGCGTTCAGCAGCAAATGGCGTAAATAAATAATTGGGCGTTGCCTCTAGCGTAATGCGGGATGTTTTCGGAAAACACCGCTGATACCACCCACGCCCGCGCCACCAATTACGATCTGCAAAGTGTACTTCTTTCTTTTTTGATGTGGCGACCCCATCGTGTCGGGACAGCATATCAAAAAGGGACGTTGTTCCTGCCTTTTGCGCGCCAATAATAAGGACAGACGGCAATGTGCCGGATTGATGCAACCAAAGGAAGTGGTTTTTAGTGCTAGCAACAATACCGGCAAGATAAGGACGAAGGCCGTATGGAAGTCCCGCACGCATTAAAGGACACCCAAGAAGGCAAGGCCCCGGCCCAAGCCTAGCCCAATATCACCGATAACATCACTTTTGTCGTTCAATGCCATGCGTTGAACGCTTTCTGACCTAAAGCGGTTACGATTGCCGCCAATCATATGCCCTGGCGTATCCGCCATGCGGTTTTCCCAACCATCAAGATATGCAATATCCAACCAGCTGGTCAGCCTTGCAAGTTGGTCATTTGGCTTGGACACCAGATTTTCATAACATACATCCAAAGCGCGATTACCAAGTTTCTGTGTAATACCTTCAGCAGTCGTATTGGCCATAATCCAGCCTGCGTAAGCGCGCAATTGGTGCTGTAAAGATAGCATTGTGCCGCTTCTTGCAGGCTTATTCTTTTCAAGCGCGCGGTTCGTTCCTTTCGATACCGAGCACAAAACCGACCCCGCAGAGCGTATCAGCTTAATAAACCGCACATCGGCGCCGTTTTCCATTAATCGGGCTGGTCGCAATGCAGCACCGCGTGCTGTTTTTGACCCATCTACCACCCAGGTTGCCGACGGGTTTGCCATGCCCAGCGCCTTGAATGCGGCGCCGTTCAGGCGCGCCCACACTTTCAAATCCTTAGCATTACATGGGTGTGCTTTATCTGGCCGACCT
>DAOUQS010000046.1 GCA_030625465.1 Amylibacter sp.
ATCGAACGCAAGTTGCGTCAGGCAATCCGCGACCCCGATTTGCGCATCGGCCAGTTCATTCATCGCGCGTGACAGGTTTGCAAGTGGTGCGTCCAGCTGGCCCTCGGCCTGATCTGCCGCGTCCTGCAACCAACGGCTGGCGTCGTGCATCATCGCCTCGGCACCTTCCGCGCCCAAGGCCGCTGCGGCCTTGGTTATATCCGCGCGAATACGTTCGCCTGCCTGCATCAAGCGGCGGCGCGCATCCAGTTGTGCATCTTCACCAGCTTCAGGCGCCAAATCGTTCAGTTCCGCAACCGAATGACGCAAGAAATCCGCATCCAGTGCGGCGGCTTCCAAACGCGCACGATCCAATGCAATTTGTTTTTTCAACCCTGACACATGCCGCCACGCGGCCCTGATATCGCTTAGGTCATGCCCCGCGAATGTATCCAGCAACGTCAGGTGGCCTTTGGCGTTCAAAAGCCCGCGATCATCATGCTGGCCATGCAGTTCCACCAGACATTCGGAAAGCCTGCGCAAAACCTCGCCCGTGCAACGGCGGTCATTCACATAGGCGGTTTTTCGCCCATCAGGTGTATTGGTCCGGCGCAACAGCAGTTCATCTTCGACAGGCAGACCTGCATCTTGCAAAACCGCACGCGCAGGATGGTCTACCGCCAAATGAAACCACGCGGAAACTTCCCCTAAATCAGTACCTTGGCGCACCATATCGGCACGCCCCCGCCAACCAAGAACAAAGCCAAGACTATCTAGTAGAATGGATTTGCCTGCCCCGGTTTCGCCGGTCAGGACATTCAAACCGGACTGGAATTCCAGTTCCAGCCGATCAATAAGCAACATATTTCGTATATTCAGGCCACGCAGCATAACGCCCCCTTGATGCCTGAGGTCAGAGCCATTCGCCTTTGACCGCTTGACGCCATGTACGGCTTAGCCATCTTTCGCTTCGCTTGCTTGGTTCATTGGTGGCAATGCCCTTGCCGGTCAGCAGCACATGGGTATCTGTATACCATTCCGTGCCCTGGAAATTATGCCCCAGGATCGCCCCTGCGGTTTGCGCATCAGCATCAAGCCCTAATGAAAGATAGGCTTCAACCAACCGGTGCAAAGCTTCCGGTGTGTGGGTGGTTGTCTGGAAATCCTCGACAACAATACGGAAACGGTTGATCGCGGCGGTAAAATGCCCGCGTTTCAGGTAATACCGGCCAATTTCCATTTCCTTGCCTGCCAAGTGATCCAGTGCCAGATCAAACTTCAGCAAGGCCGATGATGAATATTCACTATCGGGGTAGCGCTCAACAGTTGTGCGCAAAGCTTGCAACGCCTGAAAAGTGACCCCTTGGTCACGGCTGACATTATCGATCTGGTCATAGAAACTAAGTGCAATCAGGTACTGCGCGTAGGGTGCATCATCATCCGCAGGGTAAAAATCCAGATAGCGTTGCGCCGCAGAGCGGCTTTCTTCGTATTTATCCGCTTCATGGTAGGCAAAGGCCGACATGATAACCGAGCGTTTGGCCCATTCGGAATACGGGTACAGGCGTTCCACTTCGGAAAACCGTACAGCGGCTTTATCGGCTTTTCGTTTGCTCAGCAACGCTTCGGCAGATTGGAAAATCGCCTCGGGTGATTTGCCTTCAAGCGAAATGTCGCCGCGTTCAGTTCCCTTGCCGGAACAGCCCGCAACAGCAACAGCCAATGCAACACCCAGAACAAGCGATATTTTATTACGAAAGAAGGTCATTCATTCCACCCAAAGATATTGGAGCGAACATATAACACAGTTTGCAAGCCTGCCAGCACATTTTCGAATTTATTTCACCTGTCTGCAATATGTGTGATCATCGGCAATTCCATGCCCCCCACATATGCACATAATCGGTTTATAAAGGCTTATTAAGCGGATAGGGCAAATTCTTCAGCTTGAATGCGTGCGCCGGGCAGCATTTCATTTTGCAGCGTGTCGCAAACAACCATTTCCCACGCACCGGGCGTTGAAAACAATTCATGCAACAACATATTGGTTGCGCGATGGCCGGCTTTGATGCCGGTATATTTCCCCAGAATTGGTGCCCCCGCCAAAGCCAGATCGCCTAAAGCATCCAGCATTTTGTGGCGCACGAATTCATCAGTACGGCGCAAGCCGTCAGGGTTCAATACCATGCCATTATCAATGACGATTGCATTGTCCAATCCACCACCCTGTGCAAGCCCTATAGCCTGCATGGCTTCAACATCCTTGCGCATGCAGAACGTCCGGCAATCACTTAATTCGTGGACAAACGCACCGTTGGTCATTTCCAGCGTTTTTTGTTGCTTGCCGATGGCCGCATCATCAAAATCAATGAAAAAATCAATCTCGAAAGTATCGGATGGCTGTAAGGTTGCGATGGTGTCATCAAACTGGATCGAGACTTCTTTCAAAATGCGGATTGCACGTATTGGCGCATCCTGACTTTGAACACCGGCCGCCAGTATCGCGCGCACAAACGGGGCAGAGCTGCCATCCATTATCGGCACTTCGGGGCCGTCTATTTCAATCAGGGCGTTTTGTATTCCGGTCCCGGCCAAAGCCGCCATCAGATGTTCCACAGTTGAAACCTCAACACCGTCTTCATTGGCCAGCCGCGTACACATCCGCGTGTCGTTAACCGAATCGTAAAGCGCAGGTATTAGGTTGTTAGTGTCGGTTATATCCACGCGGCGGAACCAGATGCCGTATTCGGCAGAGGCAGGACAAATGACCAAACGCGCAGGCTTGCCCGAATGCAGGCCATGACCTGATAACACAACTTTTTTTGCAACCGTTTTTTGCACAGCCCAACCCGTTACTATTATTTCACTGTCATTAATACCAAATGAAGCGTGAAACCCCAACTCACAGATTATGTCCGATTGCTACAAACCCGCCATAAGTTGAAACAAAAAAAACGCGGCCATATGACCGCGTTTTTTTGTGTTTATTTAAAGTAACTTAGTTAGCTTGCCGACGCAGGAATGCCGGAATTTCGATCCGCTCTTGATCTTCATCCATTGCAGGTTCTTCCCGAACCGACGAAAGACTTGGCGGATTTACATGATCACGCACAGGTGTTTTGCGATCCTCATGGTGGCCGGTCATCTTGGAAATCAGACTGTTAAGACCAAATCCGCGCGGTTTTTCTGCGCGATGACTTGTTGTATCTTCAGCTTCGGCAGCCGGGCGATTGGCCGCTTTTGATGCAGCCGCATGTAGTCGCGCCATGGTTTCAACACTTGGCTGGCCAACCGGTTGCGGCTGTGGTGCGACAAATGTCGAACGATCATCATCTTCTTCCATCTGAAAAAAATCATCCGCGCTGCTATCCTGGCTTGCTGCCGGTTGGTATGCAGGAGGCGGCAAATCACTTTTCGTATCATCCGCAAACAAAGTGTCACCGATCGGTTCTTCGTCAAAGATATCCGGCTCGACCGCGTGCAAATCCACCTCTGCCACATCCTCGGCTTCGGGCTGACTTGTCTCGGCCACCGCATCATCATCATTATCTTCCAATGAAACAGATTGTGCCAAAGGCGCTTTCATCGAACGGCGCGGCACCGGCATGTCATCAACTTTGAATGCAGCATCTATGCCCGTTGCCACCACGGACACGCGCATCACACCTTCAAGACCGGTATCAAGCGTAGAGCCGACGATGATATTTGCTTCTTCGTCAACTTCTTCACGGATACGGTTGGCCGCTTCATCCATTTCAAACAACGTCAGGTCATGACCGCCTGTAATGTTGATCAAAACGCCATGCGCGCCTTTCAGGGAAATCTCGTCCAGCAGCGGGTTCGCGATGGCTTTTTCGGCGGCCTGTATGGCACGATCCTCACCCGAGGACTCACCCGTACCCATCATAGCCTTACCCATCTCGTCCATAATTGCGCGAATATCGGCAAAATCCAGATTGATGATACCGGGGCGGACCATCAGATCGGTCACACCTTTAACGCCTTGATACAGAACATCGTCTGCCATCTGGAACGCTTCGGTAAATGTGGTTTTTTCATTGGCGATGCGAAACAGGTTCTGGTTCGGGATGACAATCAACGTATCCACAACCTTTTGCAGGGCCTCGACCCCGTCTTCTGCCTGGCGCATCCGTTTGGTACCTTCAAACTGGAACGGCTTGGTGACAACACCAACGGTCAGAACACCCAGTTCACGTGCGGCCTGCGCAATGATCGGTGCCGCACCTGTGCCTGTACCACCGCCCATACCGGCAGTGATGAAACACATGTGGCTACCAACCAATTGATCAACGATCGCTTCAATGCTTTCTTCGGCGGAAGAGGCACCTACGGATGGTCGCGCGCCCGCGCCCAGACCTTCGGTGACTTTTTCACCCATTTGAATTTTGTTTGTTGCCTTGGATGACTGCAATGCCTGCGCATCCGTATTCGCCACAACAAAGTCGACGCCTTCCAGGCTTTTTTCGATCATATTGTTCACAGCATTGCCGCCAGCACCGCCAACGCCAAAAACTGTAATGTGTGGTTTCAGATCAGCCATTTCTGGCATACGTAAATTCAAGGTCATGATATGGTCCGCCTGTGTTGTCTGCTTGGCCGAATTCTTCGGTCCTTATTACTGATTCGTATCGTAACGCAGCGATTCGGCCACGTCACGAAAAATCGTGTTGGAACACACTAAATATAGTGATTTCACGCCTTTCGGCCCTATTTATGGCAATTTGTCGCTTGTAACTTAGCAAGTCTTGTCAGCACGGGCATATTTGGCAGCAGTCAGGTTGGTGGCGCACTACCAATTATCCTTGAACCAGCGCATGGCTTTTTTCAGCGGTCGCCCGCCGATCCGTTCAATCGGTAAATCAAAGTCCCAACATTCATCTTGCGGATGTGCTGCATACATCGCCAAACCAATGGCGGACGCAAACGCGGGGCCGGTTGCCGCCTGGGGCAGGCCCTGAACCCGTATCGGGCGACCAAGGCGTACATTCTGGCCCAGAATTTTACTGGCAAGGCTTTCCAGCCCCGGTATCTGGCTGGTCCCACCGGTCAGAACAATCCGCTGACTTGGCAAATGATCAAAACCGGACGCATCCAGAAACATACGCGCA
This sequence comes from Amylibacter sp., assembly GCA_030625465.1. Lineage (GTDB taxonomy): Bacteria > Pseudomonadota > Alphaproteobacteria > Rhodobacterales > Rhodobacteraceae > Amylibacter. Next base: position 5,109 of record DAOUQS010000046.1, read on the forward strand.
CCTTCCAGAATTTCCTCCAGACGCGGGCGCATCACCCCGATCAATTCGGCGCGGCTGATACGGCGGCGGTCATGGTCATAATCACCGGTCTCCCCACCCACCTCTATCATTTCACGATCATCTATAGATGTGGCAATCACACCGCCGTGCAGTGTTTTGATCCGCTCGGCCGCAGCGTGGGTCATTTGCAGACCTTTCGAGATATCGGACGTAACGGAATCGCCACCCATCCGAACACTATCACCATAGATCATATGCTTTTTCAAAAACACTGATACGCTTGTGGTTCCACCGCCTATATCGACACAGGCAGCACCCAGTTCCTGTTCATCCTCGACCAGTGCCGAAACGCCACTTGTATACGCAGCCGAGGCGACGCCTGCCAGTTCCAGATCGCACCGTTTCACGCATTTCAGCAAGTTTTCGATGGCTTGTGTATCTATCGTCAGAAGGTGCATATCGACCGACAAACGGTTGCCGATCTGCCCACGCGGATCGGTCAAACCACTGCGGTGGTCCAATGTAAAGTTGACCGGCATCGCATGGACGGTTTCACGCCCGACACCGTAATCCGGAATGTCGCAACCTGCCAGAACGCGGCCGATATCCTGATCGGTGACATTCCCGTTTTCCAGTTCAACCTCGCCTGCAACACCGTATGATCTGGGATCAGCACCGGCAAGGCAGGCAATAACATGGTCCACACGCACGTTGGCCATTTTCTGTGCGCCCTGCACCACAGTACGAATAGCACGCTCGGTTTCATCCATCGCGGTAATTTCGCCAAACCGCACACCGCGCGAACGTGTTGTCGCCACACCGATAACCCGAAATGCACCATGGCTGGCCAATGCCGCGTTACCCAGTCGCGGTTCGTTGACCGTACGGGCATCAAATTGCAAAACCATACAGGCCATTTTGCTTGTGCCCACGTCCAGCACTGCCACCAATCCGCGCTGCAAAGCACTTTGCCGCTTTTGGCGCATGGCGCGTTGTGTCTCGTACAAATATGACATCTTTTAGTTATCCTCTCCGCTTGCGATCAAACGCAACTTTTTCAATCCATCCAGTGCGGGATCCGAAAGCCGTAATATCGGCTTGCGACCATCCCTTATGTCCACAACAGTAATGTCGCGGTTCAAAATATCCTGCGCCCTGTGCAACGCCAAAATGCGCCCCAGAGCGGCTATCGGTTGATCCTCGGGCAGTTTTAGCACCTGATCGCGGTCCAAAAACACATCCCAACGTCTTTCGCCCATACGCTTCAAGCCGCGTACACGGCCCGCAACCGGGGATAATTTCTTGAATATCGCCAAAGCCTGACCAGTATGTTCCTGAACACCGGCACCGGTTATCAAGGGCAAATCCGTACGATCCAAACGCGAGGTTAACCGCCCGGATTTATGGCCTTGCGCATCAAGCAAAACCAGACCTTCTTGGCTGCGCCAGATCAAGGCGGGGGCGCGCATAACCACACCGACCTCCAAAATACCCTTCGCGCCAATTAAGATCGAAACCGCCTCAACCGCCTCGATCTTTTCGACATTGGTTTTCATGGTTTCCAGATCAAGATGAAAGGTGCTGATCGGCAGTTTGACGGCCAAACTGTCACGCACCATCTTATCCACATCCGCAGATACCCCCTGAATGCGCATCTGCTGAACCATAAATTCAGGGCGCTGTTCAATTGTCATGCGTGCATTATGAAACGATGTCACAATTTTTTGCTGCACCGCAGGGTCACGCAAATATGTCAGTACCACAATCAAAACACATACGACCGGCAGGCCGGTGCGGATCAAGGCGCGGTAAAACGGCGTTAACCACAAACGGTGAAGTTTATACTTTACCCGACTTGGGGCCGGATCATGCCGGGTTGGCATATCTACCTGTTGCATGATGCATCCTCTACCATCCAGCGCACCAGCTTGCCGAACGGCACGCCACCCGCAGCCGCCTGTTCGGGTGCCAGCGAGGTCGGCGTCATGCCGGGTTGTGTGTTGGTTTCCAGCAAGATCAACCCTGCCAGGCCCTTGGTTTCATCCCAGCGATAATCCGTGCGCGACACGCCGCGACACCCTAAAACCTGATGCGCGCGTTCGGCATAATCCAGACAGGCATCAAAAATATCGGCGGGAATATCGGCGGGGATCACATGGCGTGATCCACCTGCTTCATATTTCGCGGAATAATCATACCAACCGTCGGTTTGAATGTCGGTGACCGAAATAGCCTTGTCACCCATCACGGTTGTGGTCAGTTCACGGCCGGGAATAAACTTTTCAACCATCACCGTGTCGGGCATATCCATATTCAGCCGCGCAGGGCCTTCGCCTGCATTGACGATATAAACACCCACGGAAGAACCTTCATTATAAGGTTTCACCACATAAGGCGCTTGCATCGGATGCCCGGCTTGCACATCTTTTTTGGAAACCAGCATACTTTCGGCGATCGGCAGGCCAACGGATTTATAAAGCCGCTTGGTCTGCTCTTTGTCCATCGCCATAGCCGAGGCCATTACGCCGGAATGCGTATAGGGGATTTGCAACCATTCAAGCAGGCCTTGCACGCAACCGTCTTCACCCCAGCGACCATGCAAAGCATTGAACACAACATCGGGCTTGGCCGCGACAAGGTCAGCCGTCAAGCTTGGCCCCGCGTCCAATTCCACTACCTGGAAACCTTCTTCGCGTAATGCAGATGCTACTTCGCGGCCCGATACCAACGAGACTTCTCGTTCGACCGAAGGGCCGCCCTTAAGGACTACAACACACGAGATTGCCCTGCTCGACATACCCGCCTCTTTCACCCATGACCATTTTTATGGCTCTTCGGGCTAATTTTAATTTCAGGATCGTTTACCGACCCGCATTATTTCCCACTCTAACGTGATCTTACTGTTTTCGAAAACCCTTTTTCGAACTTTTTCACCTAAATCTTCCAAATCTGCGGCAGTTGCGCCACCTTTATTGATCATAAAGTTCGGATGCATCTGTGACATCTGCGCCCCACCAACGCATGCACCACGCAATCCCGCATCATCAATGACTTTCCAGGCCTTCAAATCATGCACATCGTCAGCCTGCCCGGTCGAGCTGAACCCGGCAGGATTTCGAAAAGTCGACCCGCAGGATCGCTCTTTGACAGGTTGCGTCGCCGCGCGTTTTTCCAACGCATCAACCATTTTAGCCTCTATGCTTTGCGGATCGCCTGATGGGCCTTCCAGTATCACCGAAGTAATAATGATCCCGTCCGGCAATGTGGTCGCGCGATAGGCAAACCCCATATCCGCCTTGCTTAACGTCACCAATTCACCTGCGCGCGTTACGCCTTGCGCCTCTACGAACACATCCGCAGTATAGACCCCGTAACAGCCCGCATTCATCTTGGCCGCACCACCTATGGCACCGGGGATCGTGCGTAAAAACCCCAGATCAATCCCTGCGGCAGCCGCCTTGCGCGCCACATGGGCATCCAGTGCGGCTGATCCTGCCCGCACACGATTACCATCCAGCACCTCAATCCCGTTAAAGCCACGCCCCATACGGATCACCACACCTGCAATCCCGCCATCGCGGATAATCAGGTTGGAACACACACCAATGGGCATGACCGGAATGCCCATAGGCAGATTTTTCAGGAAGCTTTGCAAATCAGCCACATCCGCAGGCTGGAACAGCACCTCGGCAGGGCCGCCGACCTTTAGCCAAGACAAATCGGCCAAGGGACGGTCAAACGTATATGTCCCTGCGACATCCGGCAGGTTTTCAAGAAATGTTTTATTCATACCCAGACCAATGACATAACAAGTGCAGCCCCCGACAACAAAAGACCCGCCCATGGCACGGCCACATGCACCCGATAAGGTGCGGCAGGTTCGCGGCGTTTAATCACAATAAGTGTCAGGTTCATAGATGCAAAAATCGCCAACAACAAAACCGAGGTCATTTCAGCCAATGCAATCAATGGCAGATACAATGCGGCCAGTATCACCGTGATACCGCCCAGAACGGTTGCCAGCACCGGTGTACCAAACCGTGGATGCGCATGGGTAAACACCGACAGCCATGCCGTATTTTCACCCAGACCAAACAATACCCGCGCGGCCAGAATAATCTGGGCCAAAACCCCGTTGGTGGCCGCAGCAACCGCAATCACCGCCAGAAATGCCGCCGATTTTTGCGTGGCGGTTTCAAACACAAGGGCCAGCGGTTGGCGGCTTTGCCCCAAGGCATCAATCCCCACGGTACGCACCGCCGCAACCGTTACCATTATATAAAGTGCAGTCGTGATCCCCAAAGACCAGAAAATCGCTTTTGGCATAGTGCGTTCAGGGTCACAGGTTTCTTCGGCCATATTGACCAGATCCTCAAACCCGATAAAGGCGAAAAATGCCAGAATACCGGCGAACGCCAGCCCTGAAAAACCACCCTGTTCCGCCAGCGCAGGTGTTGTTGCCCATTCCACCGATTGCGGGCCGGTTAAACCGACATAGGACACGATCAACAGGCCCACCACTTCTACAACAGTAAAGATCGCCGCCAGCGCCAGCGACTCGACGACCCCTATAATCGCGATCAAGGTCAGCAAAACCCCCATTACAATGGTCAGGGTCTGCGTGTCCCAGGGCAGCAGTTTTTGTAAATATCCAACCCCGCCCTGCAACACCACGGCCGCCGCAATCGTTCCGGTCACAACGGTCAGCAGTCCAACCGCTTGTGATAAGGCAGGGTTGTTGAAAGCCCGCATCAGATACGCTGCTTCACCAGCACTTTTGGGAATACGCGATGACAGTTCCGCATAAGTTGCCGCTGTTGGCAAAGCCACCAGTGCTGCCGCCAGAAACGCAAGTGGCGCATAAATGCCCGCAGCCCCTGCCGCAGCACCGACAAGCACGTAAATACCGGCCCCGACCATGATGCCGACACCATAAAACACCAGTAATGGCGTGCCCAGTTTTCGTTTTAAATGATCCGTCATATAAAGCGACCCTACGGCGTAAACCGCTATTTTTCAACCAGCCCGTTGGCCCATGTACTGATCGTACCGGCCCCAAGACAGATCAGCAGATCACCGGGTTGGGTTTGGTTTTTCACAAATTCCCGAAAAGAGGTTTCATCCGCAATCGCATAAGCATGTTTATGCCCGCCCGCAATCAGCCCCGCAACCAGACTGTCACGGCTAGCCCCTTCGATCGGGTCTTCACCAGCGGCGAACACTTCGGCTATGGCCACAACATCGGCTTCGTTGAAACAGGCGCAGAAATCGTCGAACAGGCTGGCGAGACGGGTATAGCGGTGCGGCTGGTGCACGGCGATGACCCTTCCGTCACAGGCCTGCCGCGCGGCTTTCAGAACGGCGGCAATCTCGACCGGGTG
>DAOUQS010000377.1 GCA_030625465.1 Amylibacter sp.
TTTGATGTCAGCCACATGGGGCAGGTGATCTTGCGGGCCAAGTCCGGTGACACAAAAGATGCCGCTTTGGCTTTGGAAACACTGGTGCCGATGAGCATTGCAGGGGTTGCCGAAAACCGCCAGCGTTATGCGTTTTTCACCAATGATGCGGGTGGCATTCTGGATGATTTGATGGTGGCCAACCGTGGCGACCATCTGTTTTTGGTGGTCAATGCCGCGTGCAAAGACGCCGACATTGCCCATATGCGCGCGCATTTGTCAGATGCTTGTGACATCGAAGTGATTGAAGATCGTGCGCTACTGGCCCTGCAAGGCCCTGCGTCTGAAGCGGCTTTATCGCGTCTAAGCGCGGATGTGGCGGGCATGAAATTTATGGATGTGGTCACCACGGATATTCTGGGGGCGGAATGCTGGATTTCGCGTTCCGGTTATACCGGCGAAGATGGGTATGAAATCTCGGTGCCCAATGACAAAGCTGTCGCCTTGGCCGAGGCTTTGCTTGCGATGGACGAAGTTGAACCAATTGGCCTTGGTGCGCGCGACAGCTTGCGTCTGGAAGGCGGGCTTTGCTTGTACGGCAATGACATCGACACGGGTACCACCCCTGTAGAAGCCGCATTGCTATGGGCAGTTCAGAAGATACGCCGCAACGGGGGCGCACGCGCCGGCGGGTTCCCGGGTGCGGATGTGATCCTTGCGCAGTTTGAAAACGGTGCCAGCCGCAAACGCGTTGGCATTCAGCCAGCGGGACGCGCACCGATGCGCGGTGGTACGGTTTTGTTTGCCGATGAAACATCCACCGATCCGATCGGGCAGATTACCTCGGGTGGTTTTGGCCCGACGGTGCAACGCCCTGTTGCCATGGGATATGTCGCGATTGATCAAGCGGCTATCGGTACAGAAATATTTGCAGAGGTGCGCGGTAAACGCATGCCTGCAACCGTGGCGGCAATGCCGTTCACACCCGCTAATTTTAAACGCTAAGTCTATCACAGGAGAAAAAAGATGAAATTTACTGAAGAACACGAATGGCTACGCAAAGACGGTGATCTGGTTATCGTTGGCATTACCGCACACGCAGCCGAGGCACTGGGCGAGATCGTTTTTGTGGAATTGCCCGATGTGGATAATGAAGTTGCCAAAGACGATGATGTAGTGGTGATCGAAAGTGTTAAAGCCGCATCCGACATTCTGGCACCACTGGATGGTGAAATTGTCGAAGTGAACGAAGCTTTGGTCGAAAATCCCGGCATGATCAATGATGACCCGCAAGAGGGCGCGTGGATTTTCAAGATGAAACTCAGCGATCCGTCCGAAATGGACGCGTTGATGGATGAAGACGCCTATAAAGCCCATATCGCCTAACATTACGCAGGATTGCCACATGCCCTATAAGCTGACCGACTACAAACCCTACGACTTTGCCAACCGTCGCCATATCGGCCCTTCTTCGGCTGAAATCGACGATATGCTGAAAGTTGTCGGGGCGACATCATTGGATGATCTGATTGATCAGACTGTTCCCAAGAACATCCGCCAGAAACAGCCGTTGAACTGGCCGCCGATGTCGGAACGGGAAATGTTGGCTTATATGCGTGATGTGGCGGCGATGAACCGTGTGGCAACATCCATGATCGGGCAGGGCTATCACGGCACGGTCACGCCACCTGCGATCCAGCGCAATATCTTTGAAAA
>DAOUQS010000242.1 GCA_030625465.1 Amylibacter sp.
TGAAACGTGTAATCCAGAAAACGGTACAGGATTCGCTGGCGGAATTGTTGCTAAGCGGTGAAGTGCGGGACGGATCGAAAGTGGAGATCACCACGGATGATAATGGTCTGGTGATTAACGGTGTCGGTAATGTGCCTGCGGATGAAGTTATAGATTAAACGAAATAAGCGATGGGCTGGATCATAAGGATAATTATCTGGGGTCTGGCCCGTCGCATTTTTGGATTGCCGGGAATGGCAATGATCGGTGTGCTGTTTTATTTATATTTTACGCGCTGATTTATCTGTTTGAAACCTTGCGCCGTCGCAGCATTACCACTCCCTTTAATCCTAAATCCCGTTTGCGGCTTGTATTGCGCGTATATAGGTGGCGATTTTAGCAACCTCGGCGCGGGTGATGCCGGCAACGGGTGGCATATCTCCGAAGTTCCAGTGGTGTGATTTGACACCCATTTTGGCGGCACGTTGAAAACTTTCGTCGCCGTGGTGGTTAGGTTCATAGATTTTATGGATGAACGGCGGGCCTTTATCACTGCCGGCCCCGTTTTTACCGTGGCATGCAGCGCATTTGGCATTGTAGAATGTTTCGCCGATTTTGGCGTCAGTGCCAAGTTCGGGTATGGTAACGGACGGGGCCTGGGTTTGGGTGATCTGGTCCGGTGGTGCGTCTTTTGATTGTGTGAAGAACCATGTTGCGCCAAGAAGGATGGCAATGGCAACGATGACAATATTTCGCATTTGGTATTCCTAATTATTACTGCAGGCGGATGATTTTGTGCCTCTGCCACGGGTTTAATCCCTCCAGCAACAGGAGGGTAAAGCCTTTTTTATAGTAACTTTGATTTTCTCTGAAATTTGTTCTGTATTCGGGGTGGACAAGAACCGTGTGGTAAACCAAGGCTGAATACGGCAGGGCTTTGGGTGAAACGGAGAGATCGAGAATGCTATTTATGGATGTCGTTGCGAACACATTACAGTTTTTGGCAATATTGTTTGTTATTGTTCTGGGTCTGATCGGGATGGCGGCCATTGCCATGTTTGTAATTGATCGCACCCAAACGCAGGATGCGGTACGCCGCAACTATCCTGTGATCGGGCGGTTCCGTAAACTGTTTACCGAGTTGGGCGAGTTTTTCCGGCAGTATTTCTTTGCGATGGATCGTGAAGAGATGCCGTTTAACCGTGCACAGCGCGACTGGGTGGCGCGGGCGGCAAGCGGGAAGGGTAATACTATCGCTTTCGGTTCAACCCGCAGTCTGGTGCAGATCGGTACACCGACATTTGTAAACGCGCCGTTCCCGCCTTTGGAGGAACAAGCTGCGATAACCAAGCCGCTTGAAATCGGGCCTTATTGTAAGCAGCCCTATGCGGCACCATCGTTTTTCAATATTTCCGGGATGAGTTTCGGGGCTTTATCGAAACCTGCGGTGCAGGCGTTAAGTGCGGGGGCGAAAACGGCGGGGGTTTGGCTGAACACCGGCGAGGGCGGCTTGTCGCCTTATCATCTGGAAGGCGGGTGTGATGTGGTGTTCCAGATCGGCACTGCGAAATACGGTGTGCGCGATGTGAAGGGTGGCCTGTCTGATGCGCGCTTGCGTGAACTGGCGCAGCATAGTGTTGTCAAGATGTTCGAGTTGAAACTGGCGCAGGGTGCCAAGCCCGGTAAGGGTGGCATTTTGCCCGCAGCCAAGGTGAACGCGGAAATAGCGGCGATCCGGGGGATTGAAGAGGGCAAGGCCAGCATCTCACCCAATCGTCATAGGGATATATCAAACGCGGATGAGTTGCTGGATATGATTGCGCATATCCGTGCGGTGACCGGCAAGCCTGTCGGGTTCAAAACCGTGATGGGCGACTATCAGGCGATGGCAGAGTTTCTGGACAAGGTTGTAGAACGCGGTGTGGAAGCCGCACCTGATTTTATAACCATCGACGGTGGTGATGGTGGCACCGGTGCCGCCCCGATGCCATTGATGGATCTGGTGGGCTCGCCGTTGCGCGAAAGCCTGCCACGGGTGTCCGACCTGTTATATGAACGTGGGTTGCGTTCGCGGGTCAGGTTGATTGCGTCCGGCAAGTTGATTAATCCGTCCGATGTGGCCTGGGCCTTGGGGGCGGGGGCCGATTTTGTGACAGCGGCGCGTGGTTTCATGTTCTCTTTAGGGTGTATTCAGGCGATGAAATGCAACAAGAACACTTGCCCGACAGGAATTACGACCCATGATGCACGGCTGCAAAAGGGGTTGGTGCCAAAGACCAAGGCCGAAAAGGTGGCAAACTACGCTACGGGCATTATCCATGAGGTGGAAACTTTGGCGCATTCCGTGGGTGCAAACGAACCACGCGAGATCAGACGCAAACATATCCGTGTGATGCAAGCCAGCGGATACAGTATATCATTGGCGCGATTGTATCCGCGCCCTGATGTTTTACCGGGGAATTAACCATGAACTTACACACTTTATTGCAATCTTGTGCCGCGACCGGAAATCCGGTGCGGGTCGGATTGATCGGGGCCGGTAAATTCGGCTCGATGTTTTTGTCACAAGTGCCGACAACCGCCGGTATGAATGTGACGGTTATTGCCGACCTTGATGTGCCGCGCGCGCAAGCCGCTTGCGAAACTGTTGGTTGGGATGCCGCACGGATCAGTGCCACGCGATTTACCGAGGATGCGGCAAGTTTGATCGCTGACGGAAATGTCGATGTGGTGATTGAAGCCACAGGGCATCCTGCGGCGGGGTTGGCGCATGCGGGCATGGCCTTGGCCGAGGGCAAACACATTATAATGGTCAACGTCGAGGCCGATGTTCTGGCAGGGCCGTTGATGGCGCGGCGGTTTCGCAAAGCCGGGCTGGTTTATTCGATGGCTTATGGCGATCAACCTGCGCTGACCAGCGAGTTGGTTGATTGGGCACGCGCGGCAGGGTTCGAGGTGGTCTCGGCGGGTAAGGGTACGAAATATCTGCCTGCGTATCATGATGTAACACCTGACGGGGTTTGGCAGCATTACGGGCTGACGGCGGATGAGGCGGCAGCGGCAGGGATGAACAGCCAGATGTTCAATTCGTTTCTGGATGGCACAAAGTCGGCAATAGAAATGGCCGCGATTGCCAATGCGTGCGGCTTGGCAGCACCCAAGGATGGTTTGGTATTTCCGCCTTGTAGCACGGACGATTTGCAAAACATCCTGATCCCGCGCGAACATGGCGGTATGTTGGACGGGTCGGGGATGGTCGAG
>DAOUQS010000224.1 GCA_030625465.1 Amylibacter sp.
GGCAAAAGGGCAAGGGCTGCGATCAGGCGATCAAAGCCTTTCTTTTCAACCAAGCGCCCAACCGACAGGAATTGCAGCGGCCCATCCGGGTTTTGCGCAATGCGTTCGGGTGGCGCGGGGAAACGCGACAGGTCAAGCCCGTGGTAGACTAGATCAATGCGATTAGGGCTGTCGGCAAGGCCACGCAAATGCTGCGCGCCATATGCGGTGCAGGTTACACCAAAGGCCGCGCCATATGTGTTAGACGCCAGCTTTTCGCGTTTTTCCCATTCGGGCGATGTCCAGATGTCTTTGGCATGCGCCGAAAAACCCCATTCCGTGCCCCGCATGATCGCGGCATAACGCGTGACCGACGCGGGCGTGTGCATGAAATGCGCATATAGGCCTGTGACGCTTTCGGGCAGTTCAGTGGCCAGAACGCAGGCCTGTCCAAAGCGGCGGATACGGTTGCGGGACTTGTCACGGGCGAAGTCTTTGCGCCATATCGCGTGGGCTTTTTGGTAACCCGGCAAGGCACGCGCGGCGCGCCATGCACGCCAGATGCGCTGCGGTTCCTGATGTAGATATTCAGGCAGGTATTTCACCGGTGCGGTGATTTTCCGGTGCAGCGGATGGGTCTTTTTGTCGGTTGGAAACCGCAACGACCATATCTCGAACTGTTGGCCTTTGTCTTGAAGGGCCAGCAATTCCTGTGCGATAAAGGTTTCCGAAAGCCGCGGCCAACCTTTGACAATAACCGCAAGGGTCGGGGTGTGTGTGGTGGTCATTCAGATGTCCCGGCAGCTTTTGCCAAGAGGTGTTTCGTGCGCTTTGCCACAACATCCAGACCGTCCAGCAAACCACTGATCTGCACAGCAGAGGGCGGCTTTTGATTGTGAAGGTCGCGGATCGCCTTGATCATGACATCGGCACTGTCGCCATCACGTTCTTTGTGGATCATGCGCATAAGTCCTAAATCCTCGGCGCGTTTCGCGCGGATATACTGTTCCAGTCGCGGCACAGTGCGCGGGATAATCACAGCAGGTTTATCGAAGGATAGAATTTCGCAAAATGTATTATATCCCCCCATTGCAACCACGCCAACTGCCCCTGTCATCAGGGTTTCCATATGGCTGTCAAAGCCCACAGTCCTGACCCGTCCATTTAGTTTTGCAGCACGGTTTTCAAAGGTTGCCCGATCATCACCGGTCAGGAACGGGCCATAAATCAACAGTGCGTCCGGTTTCAGGTCAGGGTCTTTTTCATAGGCGGATAAAACATGATCGACCATCGCCTTGCCGTCGCCGCCACCGCCCGGTGTGATCATCACATAGGGATCATCTTTTGGAACCGGATCATTAAGGTTTTCGCGGCGCAAATATCCAGTCCAGTGCATGCGGGCTTTTGCTGCATCGGACAAATCCAGACCGGCCACCGGATTATAGATGGATTCCAAGCCATAAATCCAGATTTCATCATAGAACTTCTCGGTTGCCGCCACCGCACCCTTGCGGTCCCATTCTTTTGCCAAAAGTGCCGGATCATCCAGAACGTCGCGCAGTCCCAGTACAATCTGGGTTTCGGGGCGATGTTCTTTCAACCATTCCAAACTTGAAAGCAGCTCGCCGCGAAACCCTGTGGGTTCTTTGTCAACGATGATCAGGTCAGGTTTGAATTGCTTTATCGTGGCCTTGATCAACCCTGAACGCAGTGCGGTTGTGTCGTCAATATCCATGCCAAGGGTTTCGGACATGTAAGAGCCGTCGACCATCTTTGTGACCCCCGGCAACCTGATATGGTCGACCCGTTCGGGAAAGGTAAAGCGACCCGCAACAGGCGAACCCGTCAGAATAAGAGCGGTGGTGTTTTCGTCTGCTGCAGTGATTGCATTGGCAAGCGTGCGCGACCGTCTGATATGCCCCAGACCGAAGGTGTCGTGACTGTACAAAAGAATTCGGGACAATTTAGCCGTGGCCTTGTGATTGGACGGTGTTTTTGATGTCGTCATTTAGCCGTCTTTCCGAAGTTTCCATGGCGACAATAGAATGGCGCAGTGCAGTCATTGATGCCAGATATATATTCTTGCTTCAAAATTGCACTATTAAACCGGGTCGCAGGTGTTTTTTGATAGGTTATGGTGTTTTTCTGCATATTTTTCAAAGGATATTTATAGGCTGGATGATTTTGGAATAACCCAACCACGATAGAGTAAAGCCTATGAAAGCAATAAGGGACATTCATAATCGGCTAGCCCCCGTTATATTCGCCTTGATCCGCCGCATATCAGCTTTTGTAAGGATCAAGCGAGTCGCGTAATCCGTCGCCTAGAAAGTTGAATGCCAGCACCACAAGGATAATCACAACCATCGGGGATGCGGTCCAGGGATAGATCTCGATGGCGGCAAGGTTTTGCGCGTCGTTCAGCATCACCCCCCAGCTAACTGCGGGCGCGCGCAGGCCCAAGCCCAGAAAGGACAAAGCGGTTTCGCCAAGGATCATTGCGGGGATCGACAGCATTGCGCTGGCGATCAGATGGCTGGAAAAGTTGGGCAACAGGTGGCGGCCGATAACGCGTGCGGGCTTTGCGCCCATCATTTCGGCGGCCCGGACGTATTCCTCTTCCCGCAAGGACAGAAATTTTGACCGCACAGCACGGGCAAGTCCCGGCCAGTCGAGTATCCCCAGAATAATAGAGATGATAAAAAATACCGTAACCGGGCCCCAGTGGGACGGAACCGCCGCAGATAATGCCAACCATAAAGGCAGTTCGGGCAGCGAGCGTAAAATCTCGATTATGCGCTGGATCAGCCAGTCGGTTCTGCCGCCGAAGTAACCCGCGATACTGCCGAAGAAAATACCAAGGGTAAAGGATACGGTGATGCCGATGACGCCCACGGTCAGGGATAATTGTGCGCCGTAAAGGATGCGCGAAAACACATCTCGCCCCAGCCGGTCTGCCCCCAACAGGAACAATGTTGCCCCTTCGGGTGCGCAAACCAGATGGCGGTTGGTCGGGAATAATCCGAACAGCTTGTAATGGCCACGCTGGCAGAAAAACTCCAGCTTCATGGGTTTGTCGGTGTCAGCCGAATAAATCCAACGGTAGTTTTCCAGATCTGCTGTGGCGGTGATCGGCAACACATGCGGGCCGATAAAACTACCGTTATTAAACAGATGTATACCCTGTGGCGGGGCATATAAGTGGTCTGCATGCCGTTCATTCGGCGTATAGGGCGCGATAAATCCGGTGACGGGCAGCATCAGGTAAGACACCAGCAAAAACAGGCCCGAGACCAGTGCCAGCTTGTGCCGTCTGAATCGCCGCCAGATCAACAGCCAGTTTGGCGCATCCATATCCGGGCGCTCTGGCGCACTGGCATTTTCATCGGGATCATAGGGTGCATCGTCTACAAAACGACCGTCCGGTAATATCGCCATCAGCGCCGCTCCCCGTATCGGATGCGCGGGTCAAGCAGCATCAACAGCACATCCGAGATCATGGTGCCGATCAACGTCAACAGCGCGACGAACAAAAGTATAAACCCTGCAAGGAATAGATCCTGTGATTTCAGTGCG
>DAOUQS010000016.1 GCA_030625465.1 Amylibacter sp.
CTGCCAGACGTTCGGGTGGCACATCCATATGCCCGTTAAGCTGGATTTTAGGTGCGGGCATATCCTATTCCCACTCGATTGTGCCGGGTGGTTTTGATGTAATGTCGTAAGTGACACGGTTAATGCCTTCGACCTCATTGATGATACGCGTGGCGGTTTCGCCAAGGAATTCGTGTGTAAACGGGTAGTAATCGGCGGTCATACCGTCGACCGAGTTCACGGCGCGCAAGGCGCACGCATAGTCATATGTGCGCGCATCGCCCATCACACCCACGGTGCGCACGGGCAGGATGGCGACAAATGCCTGCCAGATTTTATCATACAGTCCGTGTTTGCGGATCTGATCGATGTAAACTGCATCTGCTTTGCGCAGGATGTCCAGCTTTTCGCGGGTGATTTTGCCCGGGCAACGAATGGCAAGTCCGGGGCCGGGGAACGGGTGGCGGCCGACAAAGCTGGCAGGTAGGCCCAATTCACGGCCCAATGCGCGCACTTCATCTTTGAATAATTCGCGCAGGGGCTCGACCAGTTTCAGGCCCATTTTTTCGGGCAATCCACCAACATTGTGGTGGGATTTGATTGTCACAGACGGGCCACCTGAAAAGCTGACGCTTTCGATCACGTCAGGGTATAGCGTGCCTTGGGCCAGAAATTTGGCGCCGCCGACAGATTTTGCGTGTTTGTCGAACACCTCGATGAACAAACGCCCGATGATTTTGCGTTTGGCTTCGGGGTCTGACTGGCCGTCCAATTCACCTAAAAACAGTTCCTGTTCTTCGGCGTGGATCAGCGGCATTTTGTAATGGTCGCGGAACATGGTGACGACCTCTTCTGCCTCACCTTCGCGTAGCAACCCGTGATCTACGAATACGCAAGTTAGCTGCTCGCCGATGGCCTCATATATCAGGACCGCCGCAACGGAACTGTCAACACCGCCCGACAGGCCGCAGATAACTTTTGCGTCACCCACTTGGGCGCGAATGTCGGCAATGGCTTGTTCGCGGTAGGCGCCCATCGTCCAATCGCCGGTAAATCCGGCCAACTTAACGAAATTTTCATAAAGTTTTGCGCCGTTCGGTGTGTGATGCACTTCGGGGTGGAACTGAACCGCAAAGAAATTGCGTGAAAGATCGGCGGTAATGGCGAAAGGTGCGTTGGGCGAGGTGCCGTAAACGTCAAAGCCTTCAGCAAGCTTGGAGACGTGGTCACCGTGACTCATCCAGACCTGTTCAATGCCCTCGGAAAACCAGCCGTCCAGAATGGAAAGCTTGTCATCCTTAGGTGTGACAAAGGCGCGGCCAAATTCGGCTGTGCCATGGCCGCGTTCAACGGTGCCGCCAAGCTGGTGCATCATCACCTGCTGGCCGTAGCATATGCCCAAAATCGGCAGGCCCATTTCGAACAGGGCTTGCGGCGCGCGCGGTGCGTTTTCGTCGAATACACTGGCAGGGCCACCTGACAGGATCACGGCTTTGGGCGCGAAGTTTTTAATGAAGGTTTCATCCACGTTCTGGAACGGGTGGATTTCACAATACACCGACAATTCACGCAGGCGACGCGCAATAAGTTGCGTGACCTGGCTGCCGAAGTCGATGATAAGAAGGCGGTCATGTATCTGTGTGCTCATGTGCGCGGTTTATTTTGCAATCCGGGCAAGTGCAAGGGGTGTTTGGCAGGCAAGGCGGGGATGTTTCCGACATTTGATGTCGTTTGTAGCCCGAATTCGCCGAATTTGCAGCGTGGAATTTTATTAAACAGATTTAATTTAAAGGAAATTCAATCCCAAGGATTCCCCAATGTCAGAAGATGTCATATCCGAAAGTTCAAGCCGGCGCCGTGCGCGTGGTGGCGGTGGTGCAGCACGTCGTGCAGAGCGCACCGCTGTTGTGCTTGAAACCGCGAAATATATCGAACGCAATATTCCGAATTTTGAAATTCTGAATGAGGAAGCGTTGCAGATTATCGAGACCAACGCGGAAATAATTCTGGAAGAGATCGGCGTTAACTTTCTGGACAATCCAGCCGCCCTTGATCGTTGGCGTGACGCAGGCGCGGATGTTGACGGTGAGCGGGTGCGCATTCCCAAAGGTCTGGCGCGCAAGCTAATTTCAACCGCCCCGTCGGAATACATCCAGCACGCGCGCAACCCGGATCGCAATGTGCGTGTGGGTGGCAATTCAATGGTGTTGGCGCCGGTTTACGGCCCGCCATTTGTGCGTGATATTGAAGGGGGGCGTCGTTACGCAACGATCGCCGATTTCCAGAAATTTGTGAAGCTGACCTATATGTCCAAATGGTTGCACCATTCAGGTGGTACCGTTTGTGAACCGACTGATATTGCAGTGAATAAACGGCATCTGGATATGCTTTACGCGCATATGACGCTTAGCGACAAGCCCTATATGGGGTCGGTGACAGCACCGGAACGCGCGGTTGATTCGGTGGCAATGTCCGAGATCTTGTTTGGTGGCAGCATCAAAGAAAAAACCGTGATGACATCCCTGATCAACGTCAATTCGCCGATGACTTTTGACGATATTATGATGGGCGCGATGGAGGTTTATGCAAAGAATAATCAGGCCTGTATCGTGTCTCCGTTTATTGTGGGCGGGGCAATGGCGCCGGTTTCTGTGACCGGAACGCTGACGCAAGCACTGGCCGAAGGGCTGGCGGGCGTGGCCTATAACCAGCTGTGTAATCCCGGTGCGCCGGTGATTATGGGGACGTTTGTGACCTCGATTGATATGAATTCCGGTGCGCCGACATTTGGCACGCCTGAAGCCAGCAAAATTATATATGGCATGGGGCAGTTGGTGCGGCGGTTGAACCTGCCGTTCCGGTCGGGCGGCGGGCTGTGCGGCTCTAAGCTACCGGATGCGCAGGCGGCTTATGAAACCGCCAACACGCTGAATGCGGCCTTGTTGGGCGGTGTTAACTTTTGCCTGCACGCGGCGGGCTGGTTAGAAGGCGGGCTGGTAGCCTCGTTCGAAAAATTTGTGATGGATGCGGACCAGTTGGGTATTTTGCATTCTGTCGCGCAAGGCGTTGATGTTTCCGAAAATGGCCAGGCGATGGGGGCGATCCGCGAGGTTGGCCCGGGCGGGCATTATCTGGGTTGCGAACATACGCAGGCGAATTTCAAGGATGCATTCTGGCGCACGCAAGTGCTGGATTACAAACCCTATGAAACATGGGCCGAAGACGGTGAAAAAGACACCATGGTTTTGGCCAGTGAACGGGTCAAAAAGATGATGGATAATTACAAACAACCCGCCATTGACCCCGCCATTGATGAAGCTTTGCTGGCCTATATGGCCAAGCGCAAAGAAAGCGAGCCTGATGCGTTTGGTTAGGACGTTTTCGGCAACAAGTGCAGCTCTTGCAAAAGTGCTGTCATAACCTGAATATGAAGACGCATGTCATAGGCGGCACTGCCGCATTTGCGTGCGTCTTCCAGTTTGGTTTCCTGCCTGCTTAAGCGGTTCAGAACCTGATCCGGATGGCTGGCGTACTGCGCCCCCAATAGCCGTTTTAATTCTGTATCACGTGTATATGTTTCCATACAGATTCTGGCCGCCGTTAGTAAAATTTTGGGGCGGACTATATTTTCTAATACACCTAAAAGTTGCATTACATTCTCCTTTTTTACAGAATAATGACCGGAATAAAGCTGCGTTGCGCATTTTATTGTTAAGCGTACTGGTAGTTTGCGTTTGTTTATTAATCTGCACGGAAGATGGCGTGATGTTGTTAACCTTAATAAAGTTTTCAATAAAACAATCTTAAGTAGTGTTAACAAAATGAACAGGAGGGATATGTGCAGGAAATAAACGCGCCTGAATTAAAGAGTAACCATAAACCCAAAGCGGGTTTTTATCAAAATAGAGAAAACACAAAAATCCGTGAATATATTGACCATGTCGAAAACGGAATATCATTACGCACGATTGCAAAACGGGACGGGGTTCATCCGTCAACAGTTTTGCGGCGTATTCGTAAAATCGAAAATAAACGGGAAGACCCGATTCTGGATGATGCATTGACCCGTATCGGTGATCAAATTCCACCCACATTAATGCGCAAAGAGGTCTCTATGAATATTGCACAGCATGAATTTTCTTCGGAACTGGAAATAGAAACACACAAGGATATGTTGCGGATTTTGCGCAGGCTGTCCGAAAGAGCGGCCTTTATGATGATGTCTTTGGAGCTGCCCAAAGCTGTCGTTATGCGCGGGACAGGTAAGGCGCAGGTGCGTTCTGCGGTTTTATCCCGTGAGCTGGGTCAAAAAATGCTGTTAAAGGACTGGATCGAATGTACGCGTGCCGGCAGGTTCAATAAGTATGTGATTACAAATGCGGGGCGCGCCGGTTTGAAGCGTCTGGTGTCAGAACTGGCGACGACAAACGGAAACGGTGGCTTTTCAGAGGCTGCAAGTCCCTTTCTTGAACAGCATCGGGAATGGGGCCAGCGCACGGTTACATCCACTGATACCGGGCGGCGTGAACAGATACGGGTAAACCTGCGTGAAAGCCCGTTGAATATGCTGGGGCGCAAGAAAAACAAGGATGGTAAGCCGTTTCTGGCGAATTCGCTGTTACAAGCCGGTGAACGTCTGCGTGAGGATTTTGAACTGGCACAACTTGGCCCCCGTGTGACCCAGAACTGGGACCGGTTCATGCTGGGGTCGGATCGCGGTAATTTCGGATCAAACGAGGGTGGTGGTTCTTCTGCGGCGCAAAGCCGTCTTAGCAAAGCCCTGACTGCCCTTGGGCCGGGCCTGGGCGATATTGCCCTGCGCTGTTGTTGCTTTCTGGAAGGAATGGAGGCTGCGGAAAAGCGCATGGGCTGGTCGGCGCGTTCCGGCAAGATTGTGCTGCGCATCGCGTTGCAACGTCTGCGTTTGCACTATGAAGAGGCTTACAGCCGCCTTGATGACCGGATCGGTTAACCCAATGCAGTGATGATTTGTGAAAAGTCTGCCGCTTTCAGGCTGGCACCCCCGACAAGACCGCCGTCAACATTGGATACTTGTGCAATGTCGGCGGCGTTTTTAGGGTTCATAGAGCCACCGTAAAGAATACGCACAGAACGGCCAACGCCTGCGCCAAAACGGCGTTCCAATTGGGCGCGAATGAAGTCATGGACTTCGCCTATTTGGTCCAGTGTGGGGGTCAGACCAGTGCCGATGGCCCAAACTGGTTCATAGGCAATCACCAGGTTTTCGCCGGTGGCATTGTCGGGAACCGACGCGGATAATTGCCCGCCAATAATGTCGATGGTGTTGCAGGCTTCGCGTTCGCCCAGACTTTCACCGATACAGACTATAACTTTCAGCCCCGCATCCCATGCGGTCTTGGTTTTTGCGCGTACATCGGCATCGGTTTCATTGTAATCGGCCCGACGTTCCGAGTGGCCCAGAATGACATATGTAGCACCAGAATCCGCAAGCATCTGCGCTGAAATATCCCCGGTATGGGCCCCCGATGTATTTGCATGGCAGGTTTGGCCACCGATGGCGATGTCATTTGACATTCGGGACATGGAGTGGATCAAAGTCGCAGGCGGGCAGATCAGAACCTCGCAATCATGCGCATTAGATACTTCTGATAAGGTTTTGATTTCTTGCAGGTTTTCGTCCAACCCGTTCATCTTCCAGTTGCCGGCTGCCAGTTTTCTGCGCATTTGTTTTACATGCCTTCGAATTTAATGGATTCGCCGCAACCACATGCTTCTGTTACGTTGGGGTTCTTGAACTTGAAGCCGGATTCCAGCAAAGACACTTCGTAATCTATTTCGGTGCCAAACAGGAACATTTGCGCCATCGGGGCGATCATTACAACGGCGCCGTCCTGTTTGACGACCTCATCGTTGGGATCTACCTTATCGACGTAATCCATGGTATATTCCATACCCGCACAGCCGCCTTTTTTGACGCCGATACGCAGGCCTTTTGTGTCGCCTTGTGCCATCAGTCTGGCAATTTGGCTTGCGGCCTTATCTGTCATTGAAATAGCGGCTTTTCCGGGAATGCCGAACATCACATGAACCCCAGTTCCAGGCGGGCCTCATCCGACATCATATCCATGCCCCATTGTGGTTCCCAAACCAGATCGACGGTTACCGATTGCACGCCGGGCACGGGCGCAATGGCGTCTTCGATCCATCCCGGCATTTCGCCCGCAACGGGACAGCCGGGGGCTGTGAGGCTCATCAATACCTTGACGACACCTTCGTCGCTGATTTCAATGGTGTAAATCAGGCCAAGATCGAAGATATTCACAGGAACTTCGGGGTCGTGCACAGTACGGCACGCCTCACAGATGGTGTCATATAAAGGATGGTCAGTCGTTGAAGGTTTGATCAACGGGGTGCCTTCCATGGGTGCGGTTTCTGCGGTCATTTGTGTGTTCTCTCTTGGAATTCCTGACTAAACATATAAGAAATAAATCAAGAAACGTCCAGTAGGATAAATCAATGGGATATTATGACAAAACGCTTTGAATTTAAACTACTTAATACGGATGGCCGCGCACGTCGCGGAATCGTGAAGACCCCGCGCGGGGATATTCAAACGCCTGCATTCATGCCTGTGGGCACGGCGGCCACCGTAAAAGCGATGATGCCGGAAAGCGTTGCGGCCACCGGCGCCGAGATTTTATTGGGCAATACCTATCACCTGATGCTGCGCCCCGGTGCGGAACGCGTGGCGGCTTTAGGTGGTCTGCATCACTTCATGAACTGGGACAAACCGATTCTAACCGATTCCGGCGGTTATCAGGTGATGAGCCTGACCGATTTACGCAAACTGACCGAAGAGGGCGTGCGGTTTCGCAGTCATATTGACGGCTCGGAACATAATCTGACACCTGAACGCTCAATGGAAATCCAGAAGCTGGTGGGGTCTGACATTGTGATGAGCTTTGACGAATGCACGCCGTATCCCGCCACGCAAGATCAGGCGCGGGTCAGTATGGAATTATCCATGCGTTGGGCCGCGCGCTCGCGGGATGCTTTTGGTGATCGGCCCGGGTATGCGCTGTTTGGTATCCAGCAGGGCAGTACGTTTCAGGATATGCGCGAAGAAAGTGCGGATATTTTGCGGGGCATTGAATTTGATGGCTATGCCGTGGGTGGTCTGGCTGTGGGCGAAGGTCAGGAAATGATGTTTCAGGTGCTGGAATATGCGCCTGCGCAACTGCCGGTAGATAAGCCGCGTTATCTGATGGGGGTGGGAAAACCTGACGATTTGGTGGGGGCGGTTGAACGCGGCATTGATATGTTCGATTGTGTCTTGCCATCCCGTTCCGGGCGTACCGGGCAGGGATTGACCAGAATGGGGGCGGTGAACCTGCGCAATGCGCGCCATAAAAGTGATCCGCGCCCGTTGGACGAGGCTTGTAGCTGCCCATGCTGCAAAAACTATTCCCGCGCCTATCTGCACCATACGATCAAATGCAACGAGATTATCGGATCAATGTTGCTGACATGGCATAACTTGCATTATTATCAGGAACTTATGGCGGGGTTGCGCGATGCAATTTCACAAAATGCATTGGATGTGTTTGTGAAGGGCTTTCACGCCAAAAGGGCCGAGGGTGATATAGCACCTCTTTAAAACGTAAGTTGCGACCGCTACGCTTTTTTCCGGATTTGGCGTATGAAAACACTGTCAGAGGCAGTCTCTGTGGGTTTTTCAGACATTACTACAGGCTTTTCAGGCGGGTTCAGGCGGCTGAACGGATCGGACTTGCCGCGTGTAGCCTTTGAAAATCTGGAAATTGGTTTTGGTGGTTTGGTATCGCTGGCGGTTGTTTTCGCAACAGGCGCTTTTACCGCCGGTGCTTTATGAGATTTTTTATCCACATTTTTTATAATTGCGTTGACGATAGACGGGTCATCGGTGCCTTTGACGATTGCAAAAATCCGTACAATACTGCGATAATAGGCAATCGCGATCAGGATATATGCGATGATATAAATGATGTCGCTTTGAATGCCTAATGCGGTTTTTTCAGTCAATATTGCAGTGCGATTGCCGAAAAACGCCTCTATATATATCGGGTTTTTGCCGTAATAGCCGTATTCGATCCCCAGTTTTGCAAGGTTGTCTTGTGCCAGCGCTTTATATTCATTGCCGAATGCCGCGGGCAGGCCGTTTACTTTTACAATCGGCCCGATCTGCCCGTTGCTATCGGAAAGTGTAAGCACCTGTTTATATAAGTTTGCATTATCCGAAATAATCGCGCCGATTAGCATTTTACGGGCAACCTTATCGTTGGTATTGTTCTGGTTTGTTGTGCCGCTGTCCTTGGTCAAGGCGGATGTGGCGGCATAAAGTGGTGCGATATATTTTGTACTTTTAGCGGTGCCGTTTTTATCAACGATAATTTCAAACAGGTCTGACTGGTCTATTTCCGCCAGCAGGTTCATCTCACCCGCAAGGCCCGCATTGGCGTCTTTTGAAAAATCTTCAATCCGCACGATTGCCGGCGGGCCTTTTGCGATGACGCTTGCAGAATTATGGCTCATCGGGCCGGTGCGCCCGTCTAAAAGGGTTGCTAAGGCCAGGATTGCAAAAGAAAAAACCAGGATCAACACTGGATTTTTAACGAAAACCATATCCAGAATTGGCTTGATTATGTACATGCCTGCGCCTCATTTGTATTGTTTTAGTTTGCTCTTCTTAATATTAAGTAATAATTTTGGTAAAAATAAGGCATTTCAAGATTAAAAGAACAAGGCAACATTGCCGCAACTTGTGTTAATAAATTATACTATCTTGGCAATTGTTGCCCTTGCCACTTTGAAAAGAAACGGTCACAATAATCACAACAAAATAAGCATCAGGGTGCTTGAAATTTTCAAAATCAATCACACCTATAAGCTTAGATAAATTGGAGAAATGCCGCGTTGCTGGGAAAACCGGGGCGCATATTTTCTTGCTAAAACAAAGGAATAATACATGTCAGACGCAATTTGCGTATCTTATCCAGTCCTTCCACTGCGCGATATTGTGGTGTTCCCACATATGATCGTACCGCTTTTTGTCGGTCGCGAAAAATCTGTTCGCGCATTGGAAGCGGTGATGGAAGACAACAAAGAAATTCTGTTGTCGTCACAAATCGACCCGTCCGAAGACGAACCTTCTGAAGAAACAATTTACCAAACCGGCGTTTTAGCCAGTGTTTTGCAATTGCTGAAATTGCCTGATGGTACGGTAAAGGTTCTGGTTGAAGGGCTGCACCGTGTGCGCATCACTGAATATATCGACAATCCGGATTATTTTGAAGCAAGTGCGGAACTGTTGACCGAAACCGAGAATAACCCCGATGTGATCGAAGCGATCAGCCGGACGGTTTCAAAAGAATTTGAACGATATGCAAAGCTGAATAAATCTATTCCGGAAGAGGCTTTAAGCTCTGTCGCCAATACCGACGGGGCCGATAAGCTGGCGGATACTGTCGCAGGGCATCTGTCGATCCGTGTCGAGCAAAAACAGGATTTGCTGGAAACGCTGGACTTATCCGAGCGGCTGGAAAAGATTTACGGCCTGATGCAGGGCGAGATGTCGGTTCTGAAGGTTGAACGGAAGATTAAAAGCCGTGTTAAAAACCAGATGGAACGCACGCAGCGCGAATATTATCTGAATGAACAGATGAAAGCCATCCAGCAAGAGCTTGGTGATAGTGAACAGGGCGGCGGTGACGAGCTGTCCGAACTGGAACAACAGATCGCCAATACAAAGTTTTCCAAAGAAGCTAAAGAAAAGGCGGAAGGCGAGCTGAAAAAGCTGCGCCAGATGTCACCAATGTCTGCGGAAGCCACCGTTGTGCGCAATTACCTTGACTGGATGCTGTCGATCCCGTGGGGTAAAAAAACCCGTGTTAAGAAAGACTTGAACAAAGCAGAAGAGATATTGAACGCCGATCACTATGGTCTGGAAAAGGTCAAGGAACGGATTGTCGAATATTTGGCCGTGCAAAAACGCTCGGCCAAGCTGAAGGGGCCTATACTTTGCCTTGTCGGCCCTCCGGGTGTTGGTAAAACAAGTCTGGGCAAGTCCATGGCAAGGGCCACCGGACGCGAGTTTATCCGTATTTCATTGGGTGGCGTGCGTGACGAAAGCGAAATTCGCGGTCACCGCCGGACTTATATCGGCTCTATGCCGGGTAAAATCATCCAGTCCATGAAAAAGGCAAAAACAACCAACCCGTTGATCCTGCTGGATGAAGTGGACAAAATGGGCAATGACATGCGTGGCGATCCGTCAAGCGCATTGCTTGAGGTTCTGGATCCGGAACAAAACGGAACCTTTATTGATCACTATATGGAGGTCGAATATGACCTTTCCAACGTGATGTTTGTGACCACATCAAATTCCTACAATATTCCGGGCCCATTGCTGGACCGGATGGAGGTTATTGCACTTTCCGGTTATACCGAAGATGAAAAGCAACAGATTGCTAAGCGGCATCTACTGGACAAACAGTTGAAAAACCACGGGCTTCGCAAAGGCGAATTTAGCTTGGATGACAATGCGTTACTGGACATTGTTCGTCTATATACCCGCGAAGCTGGTGTGCGTAATCTGGAACGCGAACTTGCCAAACTGTGCCGCAAAGCCGTGACACGGATTGTTAAGGGCACGCAAAAGGTTGTGGCGATTACTTCGGATAATCTGGAAGAGTATCTGGGCGTCAAACGGTTCAAATTCGGGCTTGCCGAAGAAAAGGACCAGATCGGTGTTGTTACCGGCCTTGCGTATACCAGTGTCGGCGGTGAGCTGCTTTCTATCGAAGCTTTGAAGCTACCCGGTAAAGGCCGGATGAAAACTACCGGCAAGCTGGGCGATGTTATGAAAGAAAGCATTGATGCGGCAGCATCCTATGTGCGCGCGATCAGCCCCGAAATCGGGGTTAAACCGCCTGTGTTTGAGAAAATAGACATTCACGTCCACGTGCCTGAAGGGGCCACGCCAAAAGACGGGCCATCGGCCGGTGTCGGGATGGTAACTGCGATTGTTTCGGTGCTGACAGGGATTGCGGTTAAAAAGGATATTGCCATGACTGGTGAAGTTACTTTGCGCGGGCATGTTTTGCCGATCGGCGGGCTGAAAGAAAAGCTTTTGGCGGCATTGCGCGGTGGCGTCAAAACTGTGCTTATCCCGAAAGATAACGAAAAAGACCTGACGGAAATTCCCGACAACGTTAAAGAAGGCATGAAAATCATTCCTGTCAGCCGCGTGTCAGAGGTTCTGGAACATGCACTGGTTTCAAAGCCCGACGCTATTTTCTGGGATGAAAAAGCAGAAGAGGCGGCTGCGGGCATCACTGTTGATAAAAACGGCAATGAACCTGCCGTTGCGCATTAAACCAGCCGGATAGCCCGTATTCATCTGAATACGCACCGCATAATTCAACTTAATGACGCTCCTCGTGTAAAAGCGGGTAGCGTCATTAATTGTTTTGATCTAGGGTTTTATAAAAATAACGGGAGGTCCGAGCGAAAATGGTTACGGCGAAAAAAACAACTAAGACGACAAAGACAACTTCCAGCATGGCGACGGAAATTGCAGATGCTGAAACGGCTGTGGATGTGAAAGTCGCTGATCCCAATATGATCAAGAAAAAAGATATCTATGATTATGTGTCGGTTTCAACGGGTTTACGCAAACGCGATGTGCGTGAAGCGGTGGATAGTATGCTGGAATTTTTGCACAGTAGTCTTTCTGACGGTAAAACCGTTCAGGTTCCGCCTTTGGGCAAAATCAAGCCTGTTGAACGTGGTTCGGGCGATAACATCAAAATGCATTACAAGCTAATGCTGAAGAAAACCGACGATGCCGAAAAAAAATCTGGCTGAAGTGAAACTACCCCTTGATGCGGCTGGCAACTCTGTCTAAAAGCCGCGTCAGTGGGTGATTAGCTCAGTTGGTAGAGCGCTTCGTTTACACCGAAGATGTCGGGAGTTCGAGCCTCTCATCACCCACCACTTTCCTTGCAGGTAGGTTCAAGATGAAATTTCCCCCGCTATATTTACTGCGTCATGGCCAGACAGAATGGAATGCGGCGGGGCGGTTTCAGGGACAAAAAAACTCTGACCTGACAGAAGTTGGCCGGGGCCATGCGGCAGCGCAGGGGCGGCTTTTGGCACCAGTTCTGGAACAGTTTCCGGACATTGATATTTACGCCAGCCCTTTGGGGCGGGTGTGTGAAACCTTTGAAATCGCTTTGGGCGGCCATGATCGCACTCCGGTTTTTAATGATGACTTGAAGGAAATTGCTTTCGGGGATTGGGAAAACCTTACACGGCAAGAGATTAAAAAGGGCTGGCCCGATATATTCAATGACGCGCAGACTGATATGGATCTATTCCTGTTTTCGCCAGATGGTGAAAATTATGACGATATGTATACGCGGTGCCACCGTTTTTTAAGTAGTTTAACAAAGCCATCTGTGGTTTTTTCCCACGGCATAACAATTGCTTTTATGCGCACGATCGCCCGTGATCTGTCTTATGAAGGTTTCACACAGCTTAGCCGCCATCAGGGTTGCATTTATGTGATCGAAGATGGACAGGAAACCTTGTTGGCAGAACAGCCGGGCTGATGTTTGCCCATCCGCCGCTTTATATCCTGCGTCACGGCCAGACTGACTGGAATTTGCAAAGACGCTGTCAGGGCAGTCTTAATTCCCCACTGACCAACCTTGGGCGCGCGCAAGCCGCCGACCAGCGCAAAATTCTGGAAACTGTATTTGCGGCACATCCCGACCTGCGGGTTGTTTGCAGTCCGCAAGGTAGGGCACGCGAAACCGCTGAAATAGTCTTGGCAGGGCGGGATATTTCCGTGGGTTATGACCCGCGTATAGCCGAGGTTGATGCGGGCCTTTGGGCAGGCATGAAACATGATCTGATTGCGGCCAGATGGCCTGACCTGTTCAACGACAGGCTGACAATTTTTGAAGCGTCACTAAACGCGGTCGAGGGTGAGGGCTATGACGGCCTGAAAAACAGATGTCAGGATTTCCTGACAGGTGTCGCCGTTCCCACGGTGATTATCAGCCACGGTATTACCGGCATGGTGTTGCGCGGCTTGGCTTGCGGGCTGGATTTTGACCAGATGAAATCACTGCCGTTTACACAGGGCTGTGTCTTCGCCCTGAAACAGGGCAAAGAACAAATTATGACCTGCTGATTATTGCGTGCCGTAAATACGGTCGCCGGCATCGCCAAGGCCGGGCATGATGTACCCAGACTCGTTTAGTCTTTCATCCAGTGCGGCAGTAATGATTGGCACATCCGGATGGGCCTCTTTCATCCGTGCAACACCTTCGGGGGCGGCCAGCAAACACAAGAAGACAATGTTCTTCGCACCAGCCTCTTTCAACATATCAATCGCGGCGGCTGATGAATTGCCTGTGGCCAGCATCGGGTCGACCGCGATGACAAAGCGTTTGTCGATCTCGGAGGGGACTTTGAAGTAGTATTTCACCGGCTTCAGGGTTTCTTCGTTACGGTACAATCCGACAAAACCCACACGGGCCGAAGGGATCAGATCCAGCATGCCGTCCAGCAAACCGTTGCCGGCGCGCAAGATCGATACAAGTGCCAGCTTTTTGCCGTCCAGTTTGGGGGCTTCGATGGTTGCCATCGGTGTTTCGATTGTTTTGGTTGTGATCGGCAAATCGCGGGTGACCTCATAGGCCAGCAAGTGGCTGATTTCACGCAACAGTTGGCGGAACTGGTTTGACGGTGTGTTTTTGTCACGCATGATCGTCAGTTTATGCTGGATCAAGGGATGGTTGACGACGGTCAGGTGCTGGGTCATATCTGTTTCTTTCCTACTTCCCGCGTATTATTTGACTAGTTGATCAAATGATCAAGTGCGAATTGGTTTTTCTTTTTGCGAAATGGCCAGAGTTGCGACCGAAAGCAACACCAAAGCCCCGCCTGTTATTTCGGTCAGGGTCATGGCTTCGTTCAAAAACAACCAGACCCAGATCGGGCCAAGCAGGCTTTCGATCAGCAACAGCAAGCTGGCCTCGGCGGCCGGAACGTGTCCCGTGCCCCATGTGACCAGCGCTATTCCAAGACCGATGGTGAAGGCACCCATGAACAAGATAATCGCCAGATCATATAGCGACAGGGTCAATCCGTTGCCCAATGTAACAGAGAAGCCAAGCCCGATGGCCATGGAAATCACCCCTGCAAGGAATGTGCCACCCAGCGGGTCAGGCTGTTTGCTGTTGCGGGCAAAGACCAGCATCGCGGCAAAGCAAAGCCCGGATATAAGCGCAAATAAATTGCCCAGACTGCGCCCCAGTTCAACCCCGTCACTGACCATCAGACCGACCCCCAGAACCGCGACGATCATACAGGCCCATGTCAGGCGGGCAGGGACCTCGCCCAGAAAAAACCATGCAAGGATGGCGGTGAAAAACGGCACGGTGGTCAGGATCAGCAAGGTGGATGCAACCGAGGTGTGAAGCATTGCGAATATGTAGAAGGAAAATGCAATGGCCAGTGCGGTGCCCATTTTCAGATCATTGGCATCAAGGCTGCGCAAAAACACCGGCAAGCTGACCTTGCGCTTCAGGCAGGCGACCAAGGCGACCATCAGGGATATGGTGACAGACCGGTAGGCCAGAATTTGAAACCCGTCAGCATCTTCGACCAGACGCAGCAACAGGCCGACAAAGCTCATGCAAGTGCCGCCAAGCAGGATTAACAGGGATGCGGTGCGTTTGGACATAAGGATACCCGGTTACAGTTTCGCCAACCCTAAGCAGGCATTTCATTTGCTGTCTATATGGTTTTGCATTGGGGCGGGTTTGCGATTAAAAAACCGCAAATCAGTATTTTTGGAAAAATTGTTTTTTGTCGTGCGAACCCGCTTGACGCATCTTGCGATTGACCCTACAAGCCACCTCACACCAGACAGCATGTTTGGTGTAAGGAAATGCGCGGTTGTAGCTCAGCTGGTTAGAGTGCCGGCCTGTCACGCCGGAGGCCGCGGGTTCGAGTCCCGTCAACCGCGCCACTTTTCCTTTCAGAATTTACACCCTTGACCAAAGCAATATTTTGCCCGATATTTATCTTGACTGACCAGTCAATTAAAAACAGGAAGCGAAATGCCCAAGCTTGGAATGGAACCAATCCGTCGTAAGGCGCTGATACACGCCACAATCGCTGAAATCGGCACGTCTGGTTCACTGGATGTAACCGTCGGGCGGATTGCCAAGCGGGCAGGGGTGTCCTCGGCCTTGGCGCATCACTATTTTGGCGGCACGATTGCACACGGATTTTTGACCCTGTCGCTGATCACACAGATGTACAAAGATCACGTGGCGCGCCTG
>DAOUQS010000006.1 GCA_030625465.1 Amylibacter sp.
CAATCCTTTATGATCGTGTTGCTAGTAAATTAGCATATTCAGTTTCCTGACATTTCGGTAATTCGGTTTAGCGCCTGTACCTTAACATCAGAGTTTTAGTTACAGACATACCCAGATAGGTGATGCCCGTTGCATCTAAAAGCACATATAATCACCCCACAAACAAGTCGTTCAGGGTTTTATCCGGATTTGAATCGCCGATAGTTACATCCATGCAACAGAAATCAATATCACATGTCGGCAAGGGTGGTTTAGCTTATTATCATAGTAGGAAATTCAAGGTGATGTGCGGGTAACACCAGTTATTTATGGCGCATACTGTAATTTACCAGCACCGATTCTGCCCCATTCAATACAGTATTATCATTGTTTTCAGGCGGTAGGACGCCTGAAAGCACTGCATTAATTGGTGTTTGCGCTTATATATAGCGCTACAGACCAGAAAACAGGGCGTATCGGCCAAAGTCAGGCCCTACAGGATTTTCGGCAGCAAAATTATCGCCCAAATCACACCCGTTGTAATCGCCGTTACCGCAACTGCGGCGCAGGCAACATCCTTGGCTTTCTTTGATAAGGGGTGAATATCCTCTGAAATCCGGTCAATCGCGGCTTCAATCGCTGTATTCATCAACTCTACCACCAGAACAAGCATACCAAAACCGATGATCAGGGCACGTTCAACCGGGGTCATATCAATGGTAAAGGTCAATGCCCCTGATATAATATTTGCAACAACCCATTGTGGAAAGCTGGCCTCGTCTATCCAGGTGATTTTGATGCCTTCCCATGACAGCTGGATTCGGACAACAACACGTTTAGCCTCGCGTTTGATATATTTTAACATAATTGTCCTAATCCTTTATCTGGAACCGCTTGCGTCTGGATGTGGCCCCGCCCCAAAATGTTGCTTTGCGATCAAACCCGCCCGTGCCATAGGTTTATGAAGCAACCTAAAGGAAAAGATAGATGAAAACAGGTTTTTTCTGGGATGAAAAATGCTTTTGGCATAGCGGCGGGAATTATGCCCTGACCATGCCGGTCGGTGGAAATGTGCAACCCCTTGCCAGTGGCGGCTTGCCGGAAGACCCTGAAACCAAGCGCCGCCTGAAAAACCTGATAGATGTTACAGGCTTGGCAAAAGAGCTTGCCTGCCAATCCGCCGCGCCCGCGACGGAAATGGACTTATTGCGGGTGCATCCGCAGGAATACCTGTCGGCCTTCAAAAAAGCCTCGGATAATGGTGGCGGCGAATTGGGCTTGCGCGCACCCTTTGGCATGGGCGGGTTTGAAATTGCGCAACAGTCGGCCGGTCTGGTTAAGGGCGCATTATTCAGCGTTCTGGCTGGTGACACCCGAAATGCTTATGCTTTATCACGCCCACCCGGCCATCACTGCCTGCCGGATGATCCCAATGGGTTCTGTCTGCTTGCCAATATCGCGATTGCGGTTGAAGCCGCCTTTGCCGAAGGCCTGACCGATCGTGTGGCCATCGTGGATTGGGATGTGCATCACGGTAATGGCACAGAGGCGATTTTTTATGACCGCAATGATGTGCTGACCATTTCGGTCCATCAGGAAAACAATTACCCTTTGGATACCGGTGCTGTCATTGATCACGGATCAGGTGCAGGTGTCGGCTATAACATGAACATCCCCCTGCCGCCCGGCGCAGGACACGCCACTTATCTGGAAACCATGGATCGTCTGGTTTTGCCTGCTTTGGAAAACTTCAACCCGGATGTGATCATCATCGCATGTGGCTACGATGCCGCCGCGATTGACCCGTTGTCCCGGATGATGGCAACCGCACAAACGTTTCAGGATATGACAGGTATGGTGATGGGTGCCGCAGAAGACCTGTGCGACGGGCGTCTGGTCATGGCACATGAAGGTGGCTATTCCGAAGTTTATGTACCGTTTTGCGGGCACGCGGTTCTGACACAAATGTCAGGCAGTGATACCGAGGCGGAAGACCCGTTCGCCGATACATTCGAGGCCCGCCAGCCCAATGCAAAAATGCAGGCGTTCTATTCCGGTATAATAGACGATTACGCCAATCTGTTCGGGTTCTAGCTTTGCAGTGCCGCTAAATTCTTGAATAATTCCAGGGATTCGGGATTGGCCATCGCCTCGGTGTTTTTGACCACGCGGCCATGCACCACGTCGCGCACAGCCAGTTCAGTGATCTTGCCAGATTTGGTGCGTGGAATATCCGCAACCGCAATGACCTTTGCAGGAACGTGTCGCGGCGTTGCATTTTGGCGGATCTCGGTTTTGATCCGTTTGATCAAGGCGTCATCAAGATCGACACCTTCGCGCAAACGCACAAACAGCACAACGCGCACATCATTATCCCATTGCTGGCCGATAACCAGCCCTTCCAGCACCTCTTCTATACGTTCAACCTGGCGGTAAATCTCTGCCGTGCCGATGCGCACACCGCCCGGGTTCAAAACAGTATCCGAACGGCCAAAAAAGGTCATGCCGTTTTGTGCCGTCAATTCAACCCAGTCACCGTGATGCCAGACATTGTCGAATTTTTCAAAATAGGCCGCACTATACTTCTTGTCTTCGGGGTCATCCCAAAAACCAATAGGCATGGACGGATGCGGGGAGGTGCAAACCAATTCGCCCGGTTCACCCTGCAAAGTTTTGCCGTTCTCGTCAAAAACCTGTGTATTCATTGCCAGATGCCGCTTTTGGCATTGGCCACGATAAACCGGGCTGATCGGGCTGCCGCCCGCAAAACAGGCTATAATATCTGTACCACCCGCGACAGAAGACAGACACACGTCCGCCTTCCAGTCTTTATATATGTAATCAAACCCTTCAGGCGCCAACGGCGAGCCCGTGGACAATATCGTGCGCAATGCGGATAAATCATGGGTTTGGGCCGGTTTCACACCCGCCTTGGCGCAGGCATCAATGTATTTGGCCGATGTGCCGAAATGCGTAACGCCTTCGGCGGCCGCAATATCCGCCAGTATATTCCCGTCCGGATAAAATGGCGAACCATCAAACAGTATCAGTGTAGCACCTGATGCCAACCCCGATACCAACCAGTTCCACATCATCCAGCCACATGTCGTAAAATAAAAGAAACGGTCGTTAGGGTGAATATCGCACTGCAATTGATGCTCTTTAAGGTGTTGCAGCAACGCGCCGCCCACAGAATGGATAATACATTTGGGCAAGCCCGTCGTGCCAGACGAGAACATGATGAACAACGGGGCAGCGAAATCCACCCGCGTATAGGCTATATCTTTAGCCTGATATGCGCCAAGCGCATCCACCCAATGCACGCCCTTGTCACCCAAAACAGAAATATCCGCAGATGTTTCTACATAGGGAATGACAATGGTCTTTTGAATGGATGGGATATCGCGGGTCAGCTGTGCGGCCACTTCCAATGAGGAATGCGTCTTGCCATTATAATGATAGGCATCCGCCGTGAACAGTATTTTAGGTTCAATCTGGCCAAAGCGGTCCTTGACCCCGTTCAACCCGAAGTCCGGAGAACATGATGACCACACGCCGCCCAGACTTGTAACGGCCAACATTGCCGCAATAGCTTCCGGCATGTTTGGCAAAAATCCGGCGACACGGTCGCCCTGCCCGATGCCCTGCGCGATAAGCACTTGCTGCAGCTTTGAAACCGTATCTTTCAAATCAGCCCAGGACCATTCTTTACGGTCGCCATTCTCACTATGAAAAACAATGCAGGCGCCATCGCCCGTATGCGCCAAAAGGTTTTCGGCATAGTTCAGCTTTGCTTCCGGAAAAAACCTCGCCTTGATCAAAGTGCCATCATGCACCAAAGCGGGGCCCGATTTATCACCCTGTACGTCGCAAAAGTCCCATAAGGCATCCCAGAACTGTTCGGGCGATGACACGGACCAGCGCCACATCGCATCGTAATCAGGTGTTTTGATGCCGGATTGAGCAGAGGTTGCTGAAATGAATTTTGCCAGCAAGCTCGCCTTTATACGGTCGCGGGATGGTGCCCACATTGGTTGCAAATTATCAGACATAGTATTCTCCGGCCACTTCGGCGGCAATTTGTCAAATAATGCGGGAAAGTACCAGACCGTATTTTTACTGTTGGGCCACTTTTGGGTTAAGATCGAACACACAGCCGTCTATTGCGTATTTAGGTGGCGTTTGGCAAAGTGCTTTGGCAACCTTCCAGGCGGCGATGACTTTTGGAATATAGGCACGGGTCTCGGCGTAGGGTGGGACACCATCATACTTCTTCACCGCATTCTCACCTGCATTATATCCAGCCAAAGCCAGAACCGCATCATTGTTGAATTCCTTGATCAACCAATCAAGATAGGCCACCCCACCGGCGATATTTTGTTTTGGGTCGGTTATATCGGTGACATTGAACCGTTTTGCGGTTTCAGGGATAAGCTGCATCAACCCCACGGCCCCGGCAGAACTGACCACATCCGCCCGACCTGACGACTCGACCCCGATAACGGCCAGAACCAAAGCCGGTGAAACATCCTTATCCAACGTCGCCATTAGTATTTCGGTTCCATATGCACTGACCAGTTTGCGCATTGCCGCTAAAGTCGGTGCAATATTGCTGTGCTTTCGTGGCGCCTTGGCAAGCTGAAGCTCTGCATCGTTTAACCGGGTTAATGATGCGCTGGATATATCATGCGCAAAATCCGACCAGAACCATTCGAACTGACCGGGGGGCTTGGGGGCCGCCTTTATTGCCTCGGACGGCAATGGTGCGCGTGTGGACAATGAAGTGCTGGTTGAAGGTTTTTGATGATAATACGATTCTTCTGGCTTTATTTGCACATTGATCCGGGCGCCAAGCGCCTGGGTGCCTACCTTTATACGCTTAAATGATTGCCCGCTGCCAGCCTGAGCATTTCCGAAAGGGACAATAAGGCCTGCGATTAACAAACATTTGAATACGCCAATAGGGCGTGGACGTAGATATTTCATGAATTGCCTGCTATTTTTTTAACCTTTATACGTTATTTGCAGACAAACAGGGTAAAATTGGCCATGTTTGCGTAAATACTGTGGCAATACTGACATAGTCTACCTTCTACAGATCACAAGATTCACATTATTTAAAAAAATATTACCGCATATGCCGTTGTTTTTATTTAATAATATATGGTAATTACAACTTTCTTTTGATTTTTTTTACTTTTTTTTAACAGAGCCAAACTGTTGCCGCATTTTTACGGCTTATTAGAACTCGAAAGCAAGGGAACGTATCCCGAAGAAACAAAATAAGCTTTCTTAAATCTAGAGACCTTGGAGGGTACACAAATGAAAAAGTTTTTAAATGATGAATCTGGCGCCGTAACAGTAGACTTCGTAGTTCTTACAGCTGGTGCTGTTTTGATTGCGGTTGCTGTTGGTACAACATTGGCAACTAAAGTGTCTACAGCTGTAGCCGCTATCAGCCTTTAATATTTAGGTAGAAATTTTCTACCTGTTGAATTTCAAAGGGATAGCCGCATAGTGGCTATCCTTTTTTTGTTTCGTAGCATTCTGATTGCAACTAATGTAGCGAACAAGAACGAGCAGTATAAAATAAAGGGGTTATCATGCGCATAGTTTTTGCACTTGTACTAATATTTGGCGTAGCACTTGCAGGTGGAGCCGTATATTTCGCATCTCAACAATTTAACGCAAATGAAAGCAGAATTGCAGAACTTAGTCGAAAAGTTGCGAATAATGTTGAGCTGGCAGATGTCTACATCGCCGCAACAGAACTTAAATATGGCCAGATACTGACAAAAGATAATGTCAAAACGATAGAATGGCCTGCAAACAGCATTCCGGAAACAGCATTCACAAACGCCGAAGATCTATTTGGCGATGACAGTGAAACCGATTCACGCATCGTTATCCGCGTTGTTGACGAGGGCGAGATCCTGCTTTCCACGAAAGTCACCAATTTGGGCGAAGATGCAGGCGTTGCATCCAGGCTATCCAAAGGAATGCGTGCATTCACATTACGCGTTGACGTGGCATCAGGCGTATCCGGATTTTTACGACCGGGCGATAAAGTTGATATTTATTGGACTGGCGAAGTAAGCCGCGGGAATAAAGTTACAAAACTTATCATGGATGGCATATCCTTGATAGCGATTGACCAAAGTTCCGGATCATCATCATCCGAAGCAACTGTTGCTAAAACTGTAACTGTTGCCGTGTCGCCGAAAATCGTAGCTTCTTTGGCACAAGCCCAGTCTACCGGAAAACTTCTACTGTCTTTACGCGGTGTAAATGATGACACCACATCGGAAGCGATTGAAGTCACGCAAAATGATCTTTTGGGCCGCAAGGATGCAGAAGAGGAAGTCAAAGTCGTCGAGAAAATCTGTACGATAAAAACCCGTAAAGGTGCCGATGTCATTGAAGTGCCGATACCATGTTCGAATTAATTGACACTAGATTGTTTCTAAAAGAGCGCTTCATGCGCTCTTTTTTTTATCCGTAACATGCAGAAAACAGTACCTTTTCACCGACTGTTGCGGGTTATCCACACTAAGAAAAACTAATAACACATTGATTCTTGCAATAAAAATTTAAATGCCGCATGGTATACAAAACAATAATAAAAATAATACCAACAGTGGTCAGAGAGGCAGATCACATGAAACTTACAAAAGTACTAGGCACAGTTTTGGCTGGGTTGTTGCTAACCGCAACTATACCTGCAAATGTATCATTCGCACAAAACACACTTAAAATCATGCGCGGTTCAGCAACCAACGCAATCTCGGTAAAGCTAAACCGGGCCATTGTTATGGAGTCAGAGCAGCCATTCGCTGAATTGTCGGTTGCGAACCCGAGTATCGCAGATATTGCGACCCTTTCGGATACGACAATCTATGTTTTGGGCAAATCCCCCGGACGGACAGTTTTGACACTTTTGGGACCGGACGGAAAGCTGATCACCAATGTAGACGTCAAAGTAACACCCGACCTGTCAGAATTCAAAGAACTGTTAAAAGAAATTCTGCCACGTGAGAAAATTCAAGTGCGTTCTGCAAATGACGGCATTGTCTTAAGCGGCACGGTTACAGGTGGCGCAAAGGTTGCGCTGGCAATGGATCTGGCTGAACGTTATGCGCCGGACAAAGTCACGAATTTACTATCCGTAGGCGGCTCTCAACAGGTTATGCTAAAGGTTAGATTTGCCGAAATGCAACGCAGTGTTGCAAAAAGCTTCAGCACATCAATTGGCATTGCTACAAATCCCGCCAAGAAGCTTACTGGTATTTTAGGAACAGGTACACCCCTGAACGGTACCCGAAACGGTGCATTGAATGTCGGCTTCACATCGGGCGGACTTGCAATATCAGTTTTACTGGAAGCCTTGGAAAGCAAAGGCATGGTGCGCACATTGGCGGAACCAAATCTGGTTGCATTATCAGGTGCCGAAGCACACTTCCTGGCTGGCGGAGAGTTTCCAATCCCGGTGGCGCAGTCTAATTCTGCAGGCGGTGATCCTACAGTAACAGTAGAATTCAAACCTTTCGGGATTGAAATGAAATTCATCCCGACAGTTGTTGACGGTGACCTTATTAATCTTGTTATTGATACTTCGGTCAGCGCAATCGACCCGACAAATTCAATCACCACCAATGGCTTGTCCATTCCCGCTTTCAGTAAGCGCCAGGCATCTACAGTGGTTGAAATGAAAGACGGTCAAAGCATTGCGATTGCAGGCCTGTTACAGGATGACTTCAAGGATTTGGCCGGGCAAGTTCCCTGGTTGGGTGACGTGCCAATCTTGGGTGCATTATTCAGAAGTGCTGAATACCAGCGCGAACAAACCGAGCTTGTTATCATTGTCACACCACATTTGATTAACCCGGTTGATGGCGATTCACTGGCATTACCAACTGACAGAGTCAGACTGCCAAGTGATAATGACCTGTTCTTGTACGGCCAAGTTGAAGGCGGCAAGAGAAACGTAAAACGCGGAACCGTTGCGGCACAAGACTTCACGGGTTCCTACGGCTATGTGATGGAGTGATATGATGAAACTTACAACCTTAACTCTATCAGTATGCACGGTTCTACTTTCCGCATGTGGCGCAGATTATGTTCTGTTTCCGGATCATGAAGTTCAACCAGAGGTGCGCAACGGCCCGTTCGGATCAGCAGTTGCAAGCAATGTTGCAGTGCAATCCGGCCAGACCGCGGCAATGTTGGCAAATCTTACACGTAAATTTGCCAGTGAAGTGCCCCCGACAATCAATTTTGAATTTAATTCATCACAACTTGACGGCCAGGCGCGTTCAGCACTTCAACAACAAGCTGCATGGATAAAAGCACACCCGCAAATCACCTTTACGGTGTATGGTCATACGGATAAAGTCGGCGGCGCATCCTTTAACAAGGCGCTGGGGCAAAAACGGGCAAGAACCACCGTTAATTACATGATTTCACTGGGTGTTAGCCGCTCGAAAGTGCGTGCGGTAGCTTCATTCGGTGAAACGCGACCAATTGTCATTACTGAAGACAGAAACCGCCAGAACCGGCGCACTGTCACTGAAGTTACAGGCTTCAGTCAATCCGGTAAAAAAGGTGGCAAGCTTGATGGCAAATACGCTTTGGAAGTTTACAATCGCTACATCACGATGGAAAACCAGACGATCCTGACGGAAAAAGGTCAAGGTGCGGTTGCTAATTCTACTGTTTCTTCTGAGTAGTAAAATCAATGTCTATAAAACAAATACCAGATTTGGCTCCTCCGTTTTCGGTGGGGCCAAATTTATGTGGCTATTAAGACCCTTAAATACGTACATTTTTTTAGCTTTCCCCGTAAAATAGCCACAATTCACAATTACATCTGTTGGAGGAAATTTGTCTCTTACGTCGAAAACGCCGAAGACACAAAAGAATGGGCAAAAAATGACTGTAGTATTAAAAGATGAAAATATAGAACCCCAAGCAATCGAAGCATGTGCCATCGCGCGCGACCTGGAAAGCTTTGATCTTCTTATTGAAGACCTTGAAAATAAACTTGGCGAAAGCTGGGGGGGGCTGGATTTTGACAATGCAGAAGACATTTTGCGCAGCTCACATGCAGATACATTAAAATTTATCACAATTGCATTGGATAAAACCGATGAAGACGATCTGACTATTGTCGATAATATCATCAAGGCCGCTAGGGATCGCGACATAAAAATCATCCTGGTGACACATGATCTATCAGCCATCTCATTACATAAATTAATGCGCTTGGGCGCCGATGATTTTGTTCCTTATCCAATTCCGGAAAATGCTCTTCTAGAATCAATAGACCGCGTTCTGGCGGCTAAGGAAGAAAAAGTCATTATCAAAGAGGTCTTTGTTTTACCCGAAGCGAATATGGCGCAACCGGCACAACAAAAACAAGGTATTTTGCTACCGGTATACGGTTCATGCGGCGGGGTCGGTGCGACCACATTCTCAACCAATCTGGCTTGGGAAATGCAGGAAATCCTAGGGGCGAAAAACAAAACAGTCTGCATACTGGATTTTGACTTTCAATTCGGCTCGGTTGCCACCTATCTGGATGTCGCCAAAAGTGAAGCCGCTTTTGAGATGATCTCTAACATCGGCAATGCGGATAATGATTCATTCAAACAAGTCGTTTCGATGTATAAAAACAGGCTGGCTGTTTTACCTTCCCCGCAGGATGCGGTTCCATTGGAATTTATAGGGCCGGAAGATGTGAAAAGCATCATCGACCTTGCCAGATCATGTTATGATGTCGTCGTTATCGATATTCCGCGCACTCTGGTTAGCTGGTCCGAGGTTGTTTTGAATGAATGCGAATTATTCTTATGCCTGGTTAGCCTTGATATGCGCTCTGCCCAGAATGTTCAAAGATTTATGCGTGCGTTGAAGGCAGAAGATTTACCATTTGAAAAAGTGCAGTTTATTCTGAACCGCGCACCGAAAATGACCGACTTAAGCGGAAAATCCCGCTTGAAAAGCATGACAGAGTCATTGGGTATCGAATTACGCTGGCAGCTGGCTGACGGCGGAAAGCATGTACCATCTGCCGGGGATCATGGTGCTCCTTTAGCGGAAATGGCTGCAAAAAATCCACTTCGTAAAGACATAGCTAAAATCGCAGAAACATTCGCCGAGCTCTGCAATGACGAACAGCTATCAGCAACAGCAGGGTAAATTTTATGTTTAAGCGATATAGTAAACCCGCCACAAAAAAACCGACAGTA
This sequence comes from Amylibacter sp., assembly GCA_030625465.1. Classification (GTDB taxonomy): domain Bacteria; phylum Pseudomonadota; class Alphaproteobacteria; order Rhodobacterales; family Rhodobacteraceae; genus Amylibacter. Next base: position 10,227 of record DAOUQS010000006.1, read on the forward strand.
GTCAAAGCACCGGCTTCACCAACCGCAAAAAAACCGGCCGTGGGCATTTCAGTTGAAAAACCAAAAGCAGTTGTCCCTGTTCAGGCACCTGTTCAAGCACCCGTTGCGGTTCCAACGAAGTCCGCTGGAGAAACAAAAGATCAAAAGCGCAAAGACCGGTTAATGGATGTACGCATGCAAATGCATAAGCGTTTGCTTGAAACCCTGAATCTGGCCGCAATCGACAAAGCAACAGAGTCGGATCTTCGCCGCGAAATTTCCGCTGTCACTATGGATGGCTTGCAAGAAATAGGTATTGTTCTAAACAAAACCGAGCGCGACGATCTGGTTCAGGAATTAGTTGATGAAGTGACAGGCCTTGGCCCATTGGAACCATTGCTGCGTGACGATGACATCGCCGATATTCTGATCAACGGGCACAAGCAGATTTTCATCGAGAAAAGTGGTAAGCTAACATTGTCAGATGTACGCTTTGCCGATGAAAAACACCTGCTGCGTGTTATTGATAAAATTGTTTCTGCCGTTGGCCGTCGTGTGGATGAAAGTAACCCTTACGTGGATGCGCGCCTGAAAGACGGGTCACGCTTCAACGCAATCGTCCCCCCTATTGCGGTAGATGGCGCATTGGTTTCCATTCGGAAGTTTAAAAAAGAAAAACTTAGCATTGACCAATTAGCCGCCTTTGGTGCCTTTACCGAAGAAATGGCTGCGTACCTACAAGCAGCAGTTGCAACGCGTCTTAACATTATCGTCTCAGGCGGTACAGGTTCCGGAAAAACCACAACATTGAACGCTTTATCCAGCTTCATTGCGAATGATGAACGCATAGCAACCATCGAAGACACCGCAGAATTGCAATTGCAACAGACCCATTTAGCACGGATGGAAAGTCGCCCCGCCAGCGTTGAGGGCACAGGTGCTGTGACCCAGGAAGATTGTTTACGCAATGCTTTGCGGATGCGTCCGGACCGCATAATCGTGGGCGAAACCCGTGGTAGCGAAGTGCTTGATATGCTTCAGGCAATGAACACGGGCCATGACGGCTCAATGACAACGATTCACGCCAACAATGCGCGCGATGCAATTGCGCGTTTGGAGAATATGATCGCCATGACCGGTGTCGATCTGCCAATTTCCGCATCACGCGCACAAATCGCCTCTGCCGTTAATCTGATTGTGCAGGTGAAACGCCTGCAAGACGGTTCACGTCGCATGACATCCATTACAGAAATTGTAGGTATGGAGGGCGGGATTATATCAATGCAAGAAATATTCAAATATGAAGTCCGCGGCACTGGCGAAGGCGGTAAAATCATCGGGGATTTCACCCCGACAGGTATGCGGTCAAGTTATGCAGACCGGTTCAAACAATGGGGTTATGACCTGCCCGCAAGTATCTACACAAAAACCGCAGCACAGTAGGATAACAAATAATGTCAACCGCTATACTTCTTGCTCTTCTTTTCTTTGGTGTTCTAATGATCATCGAGGGGCTATACCTTGTTGTTTTCGGGAAAAGTATCAAACTGAATTCGCGCATGAACCGCAGACTGGCCCTGCTGGAACAGGGAAAAGGGCATGAAGAGGTTTTAAACACACTTCGCAAAGAGCGCGAACAGCATGCAAAATCTAAAAAAGTACCACTACTATCAATCTTGGGCAGCAAGGCCACGCAGGCCAATATAGCATTTTCGCCAAAAGCATTGATAATGATTATGGGTTTCATAGCCGTTTCAAGCTTTGCCATAATACTTATCGCCACCGATATCCAACCCCTTATTATTGTACTTATTTCTATTGCAATGGGTGTAGGCGGTGTATTCTTCTGGCTTAACAACAAAGCCAAAGCCCGCTTGGCACTATTTGAAGAACAATTACCTGATGCGGTAGAGCTTATTGTCCGGTCATTACGGGTCGGGCACCCTTTTTCCAGTGCTATTAATGTGGTCGCCCAAGAAATGGCCGACCCCATTGGAACCGAATTTGGTATGCTTGCAGATGAAGCAACATATGGCCGTGACCTGATTTTAGCTTTGGAAGATCTGGCCGACCGTGTGGATGTACAGGACCTTCGGTTCCTTACAGTTGCTGTTGGCATTCAATCCCAGTCCGGTGGTAATCTGGCTGAAGTTCTGGATGGTTTGGGCAAAGTGATAAGATCACGCTTCAGATTGTTCAGACGTGTAAAAGCTATTACTTCTGAAGCTAAGTTTTCGGGATACTTTCTGTCAGCGTTTCCGGTTGTGGCCCTTATGGCGATCCTCGCAATCAAGCCGGATTATTATGATGATGTCATGGAAACTGCCGCCTTTATTCCCGCATGTATTATTGTTGGCCTGATGATGGCGGTCAATGTTGTCATAATGCGCTCCATGGTTGATATTAAGGTATAATGTTATGAGTCAATTGATCGAAACACTAACTTCATTACTAGGCCCGACCGGACCGTTGTTGGCACTGGGCGCAGCAGGGTTGCTAATCGTCACCCTTACATTGCCGTTTATTCTGGCTAAAAAGAAGAATCCTTTCGACAGAATACAGTCCCCTACCCAATTTCAGGCGCCCCCCACCAAATCAGGCGGGAATACGCCAGCGCTTAGCCTGCGTCAGGCAAAGAAAAAAGGGCCTAATCTGGATAAATTCGCCACCTTCCTGGAGCCCCAGGACATGGAAGAGTTTTCCAAACGCAAACTTAATCTTCTAAGAGCCGGTTATCGATCCAAGGATGCGGTGCGCAACTTTCATTTCATCCAGTTTGCGCTGGCCATTATCGGCATTATTATTGGTGGCATTTACGTCATGTTTTTCTCGACTGATACCGAGATAACAGATCACCTGATTAAAGGTGCCATTCCGGCGGGCTTGGGCTATTACATGCCAATTTACTGGGTCAACAGCCGCGCAGGAAAACGCTTGGAAGAGCTTGAAGGCGGCTTTCCCGATAGCTTGGACTTAATGCTTGTATGCATTGAAGCGGGCCAATCGCTGGACCAAAGCATTGCGCGCGTTGGTAAAGAATTAGTACATTCCTATCCGCAGCTTTCTGATGAATACCTAATCATCGCCAACGAAATGCGTGCCGGGAAAGACAAACCCACCGTTCTGAAGGATTTCTCTGAGCGCGCAGGTGTTCCAGATATTAAATCATTCGTGACGGTTTTGGTGCAATCTGCGGCTTTCGGTACATCTATCGGTGATAGCTTGCGGGTTTATGCCGCTGAAATGCGTGATAAACGGATCATGCGGGCCGAAGAAAAAGCAAACAAATTACCGACTAAAATGACCCTATGTACAATGATCTTCACGGTGCCACCGCTTATGGTACTGCTGGTTGGCCCATCTGTGTACCAAATCATGCAAGTCCTTGGATGATGACAGGCACCCGAAGTGAGCGTTGCAAAACGAAAAATACACTTCTAGCAGTCATCGCCGGTAGCTTACTATTCGCCTGCACATCAACCCAGGAAACACCACTAACTGCCCTTGGGCATGGCCCCAATACGCAGACGGATGCCGCACATATTTCCGAGGCGGTTGACGGCCTAATCGTTGGTCACAGGCTTATGGCCGCAGGTGAATATGAGCTTGCTTTGCGTGCATATACGCGTGCCGCTGCTGAACAGGGTTTAAACGCAGATGTGCTTAGCGCGCTTGGTTCTGCGAATTTAAAGCTTGGGCGACTTGGCCAAGCCAAGAAATTACTGAAAAGTGCGGTAGAGAAAGACGATACATTTGTCCCTGCATGGAACAATCTTGCCATTGTTTTATCCAGCGAGGGTAACTTATGGGAAGCAAAGCGTGTCTTTCAGCTCGCATATGGGCTAGATAACGGAAATTCGGAAGAAATTCGCACAAATCTTACCAAAATCATCGCAAAGATAGAAGATTCAGGTTATACTGTAGAGAATAATAACAATAATAATGAATTCGATTTGGTCAGGCGCGGAAACGGTAGATACTTACTGTTAAAGACAGCCAATTCGGACTAGAGCAGAAACAGGATACAGGCTTATGCGAACTCCATTATGGAATGTAGTTTGTTTGGTGAGTGCAGTCGGTTTAGCGGCGTGCAGCCAGACAGATGGATCATCCAATAAGAACCCCGAAAAAAGTGCGATCAACGTAGTAGATGCGACCAATTTAAACGACATCATGTTGACGATTGCCGACCCGAATGAGGCGGTTAATTATTTCTCCGGAGCCTTGGAAAGTGACCCTGAACGGATTGATTTTCAACGTGGTCTTGCGTCATCCTTGGTACGCGCGAAACGTGCCACAGAAGCCCTTATTGTTTACAAAAAGATACTTGAGCATGAAGATGCAAACAGTAATGACCGTATCGACTATGCGGACGCTTTAATCCGGACCAATGAATGGAAAACAGCCGCCGCGGAATTGAACAAGGTGCCGCCAACAGTTGAAACTTTCAAACGTTATCGCTTGGAGGCAATGATTGCCGACTCGCAAAAGAAATGGAAAAAAGCTGACAGTTTCTACGAAACTGCAGTTGAGCTGACAACACAACCCGCCGGGGTTTTGAATAACTGGGGTTATTCCAAGTTAACACGCGGCGATTACAGCGGTGCGGAAGAACTGTTTTTGGAAGCAATATCCTATGACCCGAAAAGTTTCACGCCCAAAAACAATCTGGTTCTAGCACGGGGATCACAAGGGAACTACACGCTTCCATTGATCAAAGCCTCACAAGAAGAACGCGCATACCTTTTATACACTTTGGGTCTGACTGCGGTCAAAAAAGGTGAGACAGCCGTCGGGCGCGGCCTTATCGAACATGCCATTGAAACCCACCCAAGCCATTTTGATGCCGCTGTCCGCAGCCTGGAAGCACTTGGCTAAGGAATACTGATTTGCAAAACTTACCCACCTATATTTTACTTATACCCGCAATTCCGATCTGTATATGGGTTGCCTGGAGCGATATGAAATTCATGCGCATCCCGAATGTTGCATGTTACGCATTATTTATTAGTTTTTTGATGTTGGGGCCACTTATCCTTGATATGAATGAATATGGCATCAGGATAGCACAGGGCATTGTTATGCTAATCGCTGGCTTTTTTGCAACAAGTGTAGGCCTTGTCGGTGGCGGAGACTCAAAATTCGCAGCGGCAATGCTGCCCTATATCGCCCTTACACATATCCCCATCTTTCTAATTATTGTTGCAGTAATGTCGTTTGTTTCCATAGGATTACATAGGTTGGTAGGTGTCACACCAGGCTTGAAAGACCTTATAAAAGATTGGGATTCATGGAATGCACAGGGCATGTTCCCGTTCGGCGTGACATTATCGGGAAGTTTAATCGCATATCTTCTTTTGGATACTTGGTATTCCTGAAAAAGCCCAATTTAAGTCATAATTTTGCTCGTAAAATTTACTCTTATACCACTAAGCAGATTAACTGTGCGAAACACAAAGGGGAAATATTATGAATATGCATTCAAGGATTGCATTGGCGCCTCTTGAGCCCAATTCACTTGAAGATATTGGCTTGCCAATCGTATTCGTGCGTGAAATTTTTCTTAAAACAATATTCCGTAAAAACCTGGAGCGCGTCAGTGATATGGCGAAAGAGCTGTGCATTACGGTTCCGATCGTGATGGAACTGATCGAAATGTGCCGCATCCAGAAGCTGATCGAGACTTTGGGAAACAGCGGCGGCGATACCGCATCCGAAATGCGCTACCAAATGACTGAAACCGGGAAATCACGCGCCCTGCTTGCGTTACAACAATCCGAGTACTTTGGCCCTATTCCAGTCCCGATGTCTGATTTCGCAGCACAGGTTGAACGCCAAACCATTCGCAATGTCGGGATTACCAAAGAAAAACTGGAAGGGGCAATGCAGCATCTGATTATTCCAGATGACTTACTGAACCAAATCGGTCCGGCTGTGAACTCTGGTAAATCGGTCTTGATGTACGGCCCTCCGGGTAACGGTAAATCATCCATAGCAAATGGTATTCGGGATGCCATGGGCGATAAAATTTTCATCCCCCTTGTATTGGAATATGCAGGTCAGGTTATTTCAGTTTATGACCCTGTTATTCATACATCAGCGGACAGTGTTAAAGACGATACAAACAGTTTACGCCGCGCTGGTGGTAGTTATGACAGGCGTTATGTTCAATGTGACCGCCCTACGGTTATCACAGGCGGGGAACTGACGCTTGATATGCTGGAATTGAAGTACAATCCGAATTCAAAGACCTATCAGGCACCTTTGCAATTAAAGGCAGCGGGTGGCGTGTTTATCGTGGACGATTTGGGCCGTCAGCAGGAATCGCCACAAGCGCTTATCAACCGTTGGATTGTTCCAATGGAAGGCGGCGAAGATATTTTAAGCCTGCAATCCGGTGAAAAATTTACAGTTCCATTCGATACTTTGGTGATTTTCTCAACCAACTTCCATCCGAATAAAATATTTGATGGTGCCGCCTTGCGCCGGATTTTCTTTAAAATCCTTATCGAGGCCCCTAGCCGTGAAGACATGCTGAAAATTTTCATGCTCGTCGCCAAAGCAAAAAGGTTCAGTCTGGACAAGGATGCTCTGGTTTATCTATTCGGGGCAAAATACGATGCGGTGGATCACAAATATGCCGCCTATCAAGCCCCGTTCCTGATAGACCAAATGGGCACAATTTGCGAATACCAAGGGCTTTCGCGGGTGATGACACCCGACTTGATAGACCAGGCTTGGGCCAATATGTTTGTTGCCGATAAAGATATCGAAAATTAAAGATTGTAGCTATCTTTGTTAGCAACACAGTCCCGTCTTATCATTATGCCCCTAAATTAATTTAGGGGCTTGCAAGGATCAACGACAACAATCAGACAATGGTAACGCGATCCTTACAGGAACGTGTTACCACCCTGGCTGGTAGTTAGCGGTTTAAACGAGTTCTTGATTTGTGTCTTGCTGACTATCAGCTAACCAAACAAACAACGCGCATGTCCCGATGTATTAGGCTGTAAGCCCATCTGGCTCTTCCAGCCCATTTGCGCGGCAACAAGCGGTCACTGTATTGGCCAACAGGCACGCAATTGTCATTGGTCCAACCCCGCCTGGCACAGGTGTGATCGCGCCGGCTTTTTCAACAGCACTTTCGAAATGCACATCCCCCACAAGCCGGTTTTTACCTTCACCCCTTTCAGGGGCAGGAATGCGGTTAATGCCTACGTCAATAACGGTAGCCCCTTCCCCGATCCAATCACCTGTAATCATCTCTGGGCGGCCCACAGCGGCAACTAGAATGTCTGCACTGCGGCACAGGGCCTCGGTGTTTTTGGTGCGGCTATGGGCAATGGTAACGGTGCAGCTGTCTTTCAACAACAATGCGGCCATCGGTTTGCCAACAATGTTTGAACGCCCGACAACGACCGCATTCAGACCTGACAGGCTGCCGTGATGGTCACGCAGCATCATCAGACAACCAAGCGGTGTGCAAGGCACCATTGATTTTTGCCCTGTAGCCAACAGACCGACATTTGAAATATGAAATCCGTCCACGTCTTTTTCAGGGATAATAGAATTTATCACCAGCTTTTCGTTCAAATGATCCGGCAACGGCAGCTGGCATAAAATACCATGCACTGCCGGATCAGCATTCAATTGATCAATCAGGGCCAGCAGATCAGCTTCAGCGGTATCCGCAGGCAATTTATGTTCGTAGCTGTTCATGCCAACTTCGACGGTCGATTTGTTTTTGTTGCGCACGTAAACTTCGCTTGCAGGATCCTGCCCGACCAATACCACCGCCAGACCCGGCGTAATACCATTTTGCTCTTTCAAACGGGCGACATGAACCGCCACTTTCGCACGAACGCTAGCGGCAAATTCTTTTCCGTCGATGATCTTGGCAGTCATTTTATTTCCTTTTTCTTATACACATCGCACACAGGCCACCTATCAAAGGTGGCCCTATGCTTAATTCATAACGGCAGCTTTAGAACAAGCCGTCTATTTGGCCTTCATCATTGATAAAGATAGTTTCGGCACTTGGCACACGCGGCAGACCCGGCATGGTCATAATCTCACCGCAGATCGCGACGATAAATCCGGCACCCGCACTTAGCCGAACTTCACGAACCGGCACAGAGTGGCCTGTTGGTGCGCCACGCAGGCTTGGGTCGGTGCTGAAGCTGTATTGGGTCTTTGCCATACAGATCGGTAAGTGGCCGTAGCCCTGGTCTTCCCATTGGCGTAGCTGATCACGGATCTTCTTGTCCGCAATCACATCATCGGCGCGGTAGATACGTTTGGCGATGGTTTCAATTTTCTCCATCAATGGCATATCATCACGGTAAAGCGGGGCGAACTGGCTAACACCGCTGTCAGCAATTTCAGCCACACGTTTGGCCAGATCAAGCGCACCTTTAGAACCAAACTCCCAATGTTGCGACAAGATCGCTTCGGAACCTTGCGTTTTAACGTAATCTTTAACCACTTGCACTTCGGCATCGGTGTCTGTGACAAAGTGGTTGATCGCAACCACGACAGGTACGCCGAAAGATTTCAAGTTCCCGATATGGCGGCCAAGATTGGCACAACCTTCTTTGACTGCATCAATATTTTCCGGCCCAAGATCAGCACGCGCAACGCCACCATTCATTTTCATCGCACGGATAGTTGCAACCAGTACAACACAATCAGGGGCAATGCCGGCTTTACGGCATTTGATGTTCATAAACTTCTCGGCACCCAGATCAGCACCAAAACCTGCTTCAGTGACTACATAGTCTGCCAGCTTCAGGGCAGTTTTTGTGGATACAACAGAGTTGCAACCGTGCGCGATATTGGCAAACGGGCCACCGTGTACGAATGCCGGATTATTTTCCAGTGTTTGCACAAGGTTCGGCTGCATTGCCTGTTCCAGCAGAACTGTCATTGCCCCATCTGCCTTTATATCGCGGCAATAGATCGGCGTGCGATCACGGCGGTAGGCTACAATGATGTCGCCAAGGCGCTTTTGCAAGTCAGCCAAATCATTTGACAGGCACAAGATCGCCATAACCTCTGATGCGACTGTGATATCGAACCCAGCTTGACGCGGGAAGCCATTAGAGACACCGCCCAGTGACGTCACAATGTCACGCAAAGCGCGGTCGTTCATATCAACCACGCGACGCCAAACAACGCGACGCTGGTCAATTTTTAGATCATTACCCCAATAAATGTGGTTATCGATCATTGCAGATAACAGGTTGTGTGCAGACGTAATAGCGTGGAAATCACCGGTAAAATGCAGGTTCATATCTTCCATTGGGACAACTTGCGCATACCCGCCGCCCGCAGCACCACCCTTCATCCCAAAACACGGGCCAAGGGATGCTTCGCGAATACAAATCGCAGCTTTTTTGCCGATGGCATTCAGACCGTCAGCCAGACCAACAGTTGTTGTGGTTTTACCTTCGCCCGCAGGGGTCGGGTTAATCGCTGTGACCAAAATCAATTTGCCATCTTTTTTACCCGCTTGGGCTTTGATAAACGCGGCTGATACTTTTGCCTTATCGTGACCAAATGGCAGCAAATCATCTGTTGGAATACCCAACTTTGCACCAATTTCCTGAATAGGGCGTTTTTTGGCTTCACGGGCGATTTGGATATCGGTCTTGTATGACATGTAATTAAACCTTCGTATGGACCACAACGTGGATGCTTCTTCTTTTGCTATTATGACGCATAAGTACGACACAAGATGCTAAGAAAACCGACACTATCAATGTCTTTTTCGCCGTCCAGTGAATTTTACGTGTTCTAATAGAAAATAAATAAAAAGACCGCATAAAAAAGGCCCGCAAATATGCGAGCCTTTATAGTGTAATATAATTATACGCCTAGGTTGGCTCTGGCTTCATATCGCCGGACGGCTTCGCTTTTGGCTTTTTCTTGGTTTTTGGAACGGCTGTTACACTTGGTGCTGAACCGCTATCTTCTTCGTCATCATCCTGCCCACGGTTAAGCGGCTTGCCTGCAATCACTTTCTTGATCTCGCCACCAGTCAATGTTTCATATTCCAAAAGCCCCTCGGCCAGACGCTTTAGATCACGTTTTTTCTTGGTCAGGATAGAAACTGCTGTCGCATAACCTTCATCAACCAGTTTACGCACTTCGTCATCAATCATTGCCTGCATATCAGGTGAGGCACTCATTCCGTTACCTTGCGCGCCCAGATAGGTTTGCTGTTCAGTGGAATAATTGATGTTACCCAGCTTTTCAGACATCCCGAACTGCGTCACCATAGCGCGGGCAATATTTGTCACTTGCTGAATGTCAGACGATGCGCCCGAGGTTACATTTTCTTTGCCAAAAATAAGTTCTTCGGCAACCTTACCCCCCATCGCCATCGCGATTTTGGATTTATATTTCGTCATGGTGACAGACAGGGTGTCACGTTCAGGTAAAGACAGCACCAATCCCAATGCGCGCCCGCGTGGAATGATCGTGGCTTTATGGATCGGGTCGTGCTGTGGTACATTAATGCCCACAACCGCATGGCCCGCCTCATGGTATGCGGTCAGCTTTTTCTCATCCTCGGTCATAACCATAGAGCGGCGTTCCGCACCCATCATCACCTTGTCTTTGGAATATTCAAAATCTTCCATCGTCAAAAAACGCTTGCCGGTACGGGCCGCCATCAGGGCTGCCTCATTCACAAGGTTCGCAATATCCGCACCTGAAAACCCGGGTGTGCCGCGCGCAATGATGCGCAGATCAACGTCGGGGCCAAGCGGGGTTTTACGTGAATGCACAAACAGAATTTTTTCGCGACCTTTGATATCGGGTAGCGGAACTTGCACTTGGCGGTCAAAGCGACCGGGGCGCAGCAAAGCAGGGTCCAGAACATCGGGACGGTTTGTTGCCGCCAGAAGGATCACACCTTCGTTGGCTTCAAAGCCATCCATTTCAACAAGCAATTGATTCAACGTCTGTTCACGTTCGTCATTACCGCCACCATGACCGGCGCCGCGATGACGGCCAACCGCATCAATTTCGTCGATGAAAACGATACAAGGCGCATTCTTTTTAGCTTGCTCAAACATATCGCGTACACGGCTGGCACCAACACCAACAAACATTTCAACAAAATCAGAACCCGAGATTGTAAAGAACGGCACACCAGCCTCACCCGCAATGGCACGCGCCAGCAAGGTTTTACCGGTACCCGGGGAACCGACAAGCAAGGCGCCCTTGGGGATCATCCCGCCAAGGCGTGAAAATTTCTGCGGATTACGCAGGAACTCGACGATCTCTTCCAGTTCTTCTTTGGCTTCGTCAATACCCGCAACATCATCAAAGGTTTTGCGATCTTCGCTTTGGTTCAGCAATTTCGCTTTGGATTTGCCAAAACCCATTGCCCCGCCACGGCCACCACCCTGCATGCGGTTCATAAAGAAAATCCACACGCCTATCAGCAAAAGAAACGGCAAAATAAATGACATTGTACTCATAAAACCAGATTGCTCTTGCGCCTCGGCTTTAACGTCAATGCCAGCAAGAAGAAATTCCCGGGCCACATCCATCTCAAGCGGTCTTACTGTCTGGTATTTAGTATTACTACTATCGTTCCCAATGGCGTAAACGCGTTCGCCGTCAAGAACGACACTACGTATCGCACCATTTTCGACTTTCTGCATGAAGTCGGAGAATTTGATATTCGTTCCCGATTGATTTTGTGGATTGTCGTTAAAGACACTGAACAAACCGATCACGAGCAAAAACAGCGCGATCCAAATGATAAGATTTCTGGCGTTACCCAAGGGTTTTCTCCTATTTATGTCGGCAGGTGCCGACTCGCTT
>DAOUQS010000044.1 GCA_030625465.1 Amylibacter sp.
TGTTTATTTGGGCGCTTAGGTATCAGACATGGAATTCGATAGACCCCTTATACCCGCAACGCTTATCCGTAGATATAAGCGTTTTTTGGCGGACGTCACGCTGAATGATGGCCGTGAGGTGACAGCGCATGTTGCAAACCCCGGCTCGAGGTTGGGTATGAAGGACGCAGGCATGCGGGTCTGGCTAGAGTCAAACGACAATCCAAAGCGCAAGTTGAAATATTCATGGAAACTGGCGGAACTGGACGATGGCGCATTGATCGGGGTGGATACAAGCCTGCCGAATAAAATTGTGGATGAGGCATTGCGCGGTAATGCAATTCCCGGGCTGGATTATACCAACATACGGCCAGAGGTGAAATACGGTGAAAACTCACGCGTGGACTTTTTGCTGACGCAAGACGGTCGGCGCGATTGTTATCTGGAAGTAAAAAGCGTTACGTTATTACGCACAAAAGGTTTGGCGGAATTTCCTGATAGTGTCACAAAGCGCGGCGCTAAACATATGGAAGAACTGGCCTGTATGGTGAAAGCGGGCCACCGCGCGGTCCTGCTGTTTTTGGTGCAGCGTAATGATGCGACCAGCTTTAATGTTGCGGGTGATATTGACCCAGAATATCTGCGTGCATTTACCAAGGCAATAAAGGCAGGCGTTGAGGTTTATTGTTATGACACCAGCGTTTCAAACCAGGGCATCTGTTTCGGTAAAAAGCTTGAAATAACCTTGCCTCTGGTCAGGGCCGTAGATTAGGATTACCTAGCATTGGATTCTATGGGAACGGAGTAAGCCTTTTGGAAAGCACGAAGAAGCCGCGATTAAATGCAGATGGCATAACTATTCATTCAAAAGAAGATTTTGAGGGTATGCGCCGTGCCGGACGTTTGGCTGCCGAAATTCTGGATATGATCGGGCCTTATGTGAAACCGGGTGTGACTACGGAATATCTGGACCAGCTGTGCCATGATTATATGATCGCCAACAATTCGGTTCCGGCCACACTGGGCTATCGCGGCTATCCGAAATCAAGCTGTATTTCGATCAACCATGTTGTTTGCCACGGTATTCCGTCAGAGAAAAAACTGAAAGACGGCGATATTCTGAATATTGATGTGACGTGCATTCTGGATGGCTGGTTTGGCGATAATTCGCGGATGTATGTTGCCGGTAAATTATCCCGCAAGGCAGATCGGTTGATACAGGTCACCCATGATGCTTTGATGCTTGGGATTGATCAGGTCAAGCCGGGCAATACCTTTGGTGATATTGGTGCGGCAATCCAGAAATATGCCGAAGCACACCGTTGTTCCGTGGTACGTGATTTTTGCGGTCATGGTCTTGGGCGTGTATTTCATGCGCCGCCGAATGTTTTGCACTACGGTAATTGGGGTACGGGAAATGTGCTGGAAGAAGGCATGTTTTTCACGATTGAGCCAATGATAAACCTGGGCAAGCCACAGACTAAAATACTTGCGGATGACTGGACGGCTGTGACGAAAGATAAATCACTGACAGCACAGTTTGAACATTCGGTAGGTGTAACGGCGGATGGCTGTGAAATTTTTACCCTGTCCCCGAACGGCACATTTCACCCGACATATTAAGAATACCGCATCGCTGAAACCTTTGGTTAACCAAAACGGGCAACTATGGCCCTATGGGACAGAATCTACTGAAGACCGAATTTGCAGAGGCCGCAATGCTTGGCTTTAGCTTGTCACAGGCCGCTGCTGCCGATCCTAAAAAACTGGAACACCGACACCGGTCGCAACTGCGCATGCGGTTTTTGAAAGGTGGCGAGCAGGCGATAACGGATTTCGAGCTGTTGGAATTGCTTGTCTTTCGCGCAATTCCAGACCGTGATGTACGGGCTTTGTGCAAAATGCTGCTGATACAGTTCGGCTCCTTTAACGGTGTTATCACGGCACCCGTATCCAGCTTGCGGAAAATTGGCGGTGTTGGGCAGGCGGTTATAAACGAGCTGAAAATTGTTCAGGCCGCCGCTTATAAAATGGCGCAATTACAAATTCTGGATAAGGATGTGCTGTCATCATGGGATCAGCTAATCGCGTATTGCAGATCAAGAATGGCACATTTGATACAGGAACAATTCAGGGTTTTGTTTGTGGACAGCAAAAACAGGCTTATAGCCGATGAATGCCTGCAAAACGGTATCGTAAACCACGTGCCGGTATATCCGCGCCAAGTGGCCAAGCGTGCGCTGGAACTGGATGCAAGCGCGGTTATTCTTGTGCATAACCATCCTAGTGGTGATCCGGAACCGTCACCTGCCGATATCTCGGTTACATTGGGCATTATAGATGTGCTGGATGCGCTTTCCATAAAAGTGCATGACCATGTGATTATCGGGAAAGCCGGCAATACAAGCTTTAAGGCGCGCGGCCTGATTTAAAGATTGTCCTTAACCCAAATCTCAACCCGGTTATTTATTGCGATGCCATTGGCGGTGTCTTCACAAGCCAGTGGTGACGCCTGACCATAGCCATGGACCTCTATTTTCAAAGCTGAAAAAAGAGCGTCATCATCGGCATTTTTTATCAGGTTTGCTATGGTCACAGCGGCGGCTTTGGAAAGACTGCTGCTGGTGGCAAGACTTTGTTTAGAGTCTGTAAATCCGGCAACAATCAAGGTCTGGTCGGCATAGTTTCCCAAGAACAGCTCGGAAACCAAGGCGTTAAGGGCAACGGTGGATTGCGGTGTCAAATGAACGCCATCGGGATTGAACCGTAAAATAGTTGAAAGCTGGCGCGCGCCGTTAAGGGTATCAAGCATCGAGCGAAACGCGACCGCCTGGAGTGAGCCAGACGCGCCAAGCAAGCCATGCACAATGCGATTGCCCTGATTGTCCAGACTGTTTTCATGCACAGACAGGCTGGGATAGCCCTGACGGTCGATCATTGATTTTGCTTGCGGCTCATCAAGGTAATCAAGGAATTCGCGTGCGAAAATCGGCAAGGTATCGGGCTTTGCTGCCAGATAGTGATAGAATGTCGTCGGGTAGCTGCCCGATGAAATGTTAAAAACATTGGGCCGCATATATGCGCCGCAACTGCCAACGATTGGTAGCGCCCTGGCCGTGCGGCGGCTTGAAAAGCTGGTAAAGCCCAAGCTGTACGGGTCATTTGCCGCAGTTTTTGAAAGTGCTTCAATATCTGCAAAGCGTTTTGCCTTTTGCAGTTTGGAAAAATCAAACCCCAAGTCCATGGCGATTTGCGACAGGCCTGAAGAGGTCATTGGCAAGTAGACATTGATCGCCGCATCCGGCCCGCCAATATCTTTCCAATTTGTTATTGTACCTGAAAGAATATTTTGAAGTGCGGTCAAAGAAATGGATTTAACAGGGTTAATGCTGGAAGTGACAGCGACCAATGCATCTGCGGCAATTGGTATTTTGCGCGATTTATCTGTGGTGCTGGATAAGGTTTTTGCCGTGCCGCTGGTGATTATCAGGGTGCTTTTTATATCTAACGGATCCTTTGGCTTAATCGAAATTTTTGCAAATTCCTGTCCGTTGTCCGCAGTAATTTTGATGCGCGAGGCCGTAATGGTTTCAATTTCAGTTTGAATATCGGCGTCCAGCGAAAAGCTGTAGCTTTCCAGCAAGGGCACAAGCAAGTGATTTATCAGGGTTTGATTGCCCAAAATGGTGAATTCGGACGCAAGGCTTTCAATATCCGGGCAAGCAGTACCGCTACAGGTGACAGTCCTTGCGTCAACCTCAAGCTGGCCAAGGTCGGTTTCGATTAGATACATCCCGTTATCAAAACCAATAAGTTCCCCAACCAGAGTAATCGGGCTGGAAGTTGATTTCAACGTGATTGGATCCGCCCAAGCCGCTTGCGAAAAGGTGCTTATCATTAATGAAACGGATAATAATCGAAGTAACAGCATTTGGTATCGCCAACTAGTTTCGTTGTGCCACAATCATGTTCCTGAGCATATTTTTCAACACAATACTTTCATTTTCAGCAGAACAATTTCGCACCGAGACATTCTTGCTTGCAAATTGCGCGCCAAGATCAGCGGTGTACTGCCCTGTGTTGATAGATAGTTTTGCGCCACATAAATTGTTCGGATTATTTAAGACGACCGTGAAATCCACGAACATATCATCGGGGTTATCTATGCTGTATATCTGGATAAATTTCCCGTTTTCAACGCTACTATTGCCAAGGGTTGTCAGATAACCGCCACCTTGTAGATAGGATTCTTTGTGTGTGCGGGTATTAAGCGGCGTGATTTGCTTGTTTTGTGCAAGGTCAAAGCCGCTTTCGTCTACGTGAAGCTGTAGATCAACCCTTCCTGACCACGCGATAATTGTGCGTTGTGCAGATGACAGGTCCTTGACCCGTGTCGAAATTGATTGCGACACCCCGTCAGCAAACGACACTTCGATATTTGCGGGGTCGGACAGCACCGGAATAATAATGGTAATCATACCCCTGTCATTCACGATTTCATTAAATCGCAGGCCCACATGTGTGATCGTGGCCACTTTGTTTTTATGGCAAGGCGCTATCAGTTCCAGCTTGATGCGCGCACCCCTAAGCGGTTTTGCGGTAAGGTTAAGCGCGCAATCAATCTGTACGGGATCAATTTTCAAGGTGTCGTATTTTTGCGGGGTTACAAGAACCGAGGCCATTTCGGCCCCGCGAACATGCTTGAAGCCAGCGATATCAGGGCCCGCTTTATCAGGGATCGGCGGCAATAATACCTTCGCGATATTCAGGCTTTCGGGATTTTGATTGATAGCGGGCAGTTGCGGGCTTGATATTGCATCGGTTGTTGGCAGGAAACCGGTGTCCGCACTTGCGACTTTTATGGTGTTGGTTTTCGGGGCAAACAGCTCATCGCCTTTGTGTACGAAAGTACCGACCCCAAGTAATAAAACCAGGCCGGTTACAAATGTTATGGCTTTGTCATTAATGCGCACAGTGTGATTCCATGGATATATCCATGACATTATGCCAAATTAGCGGTCTTTATTGTATCGCACACAAGGTTTGAAAGAATCTGTGAGGATGATAAGACACAGGCCCTACACATCGTGGCAGCCTGTGGGGAAATATCAACATGTAGCGAGCAATACACTGATTTTACAGTGAAAACTGCCATAATTCAGTCTAATTTGAAGGCACGGGTAAAAATTTAAATAATTCCCGTGCCTTTAACCGGCTTTATGAAAGCTTGCCGTGGCAATGTTTGAACTTGCTGCCTGACCCGCAAGGGCAGGTATCGTTGCGCGTCGGGTTGCCCCATGTCGCCTGATTATTTTCGTCAAACCCGTTACTGGCAGCAGAGGCTGGTGCCGTACCGTCCGCTTGCATTTGTGCCTGCATTTGCAACTGTTCTTCTTCGGTTAGCATGCGAATGCGGGACAACTGTTTCGTGACATCTGCACGCAAACCGTTCAGTAGTTTTTCGAAAAGTTCAAAACCTTCGGTTTTATATTCATTCAACGGATCGCGCTGGGCGTAACCGCGAAAGCCCACGACAGATCTAAGGTGTTCCAGCGTTACAAGATGTTCACGCCACTTCCCGTCAATCGTCTGCAAAAGCAGCTGCTTTTCGATGCTGCGCATATTTTCCGGCCCGAACTGCTGCTCTTTTTCAGCAGCAAAGGCATCGCCCGCTTTATATACATGTTCGCGGATATGTTCGTCATCAATACCTTCTTCGGCGGCCCAGTCTTTAACCGGAAGCGCCATACCAAGCGATTCTTGCACGTTGGTATCCAGCCCGGCTATATCCCATTGTTCGGGGTATGATTTATCTGGGATCGCTTCATCAACGATGTCATCAATAACCTGATCGCGCATATCCTTGACCACATCCGATAAATCATCACCTTCCATGATTTCACGGCGTTGTCCGAAAATTGCTTTACGTTGATCGTTCATTACATCATCGAATTTCAGCAATTGTTTGCGAATATCAAAGTTGCGACCCTCTACCTTGGCCTGCGCACGTTCCAGAGATTTGTTGACCCATGGGTGAACGATACTTTCGCCCTCTTCCATGCCCAGCGTGCTAAGCACTTTTTCCAGACGCTCAGAGCCAAAGATACGCATCAGATCATCTTCTAGCGATAGGAAAAAGGAAGACCGGCCAGGATCGCCCTGACGGCCTGACCGTCCGCGTAGCTGGTTGTCGATACGGCGACTTTCATGGCGTTCCGTTGCCAGAACATACAATCCGCCCGCAGTCAGAACCTTTTCTTTGTCGATCGTGATTTCTTTTTCAAGCTCTGCCGTGATTTTCGCTTCATCGGCGTTTTCGCCTGCGTCATCCAATGCTTTTGAAAGGCGCATACCAAAGTTACCGCCCAGCTGAATATCGGTTCCGCGGCCTGCCATATTCGTGGCAATGGTGACCGCACCCGATGTGCCTGCATCTGCGACAATAGAGGCTTCTTGTTCATGGAAGCGTGCGTTCAGAACATTGTGCGGCACGCTGCCTTCGGCCTGAACCAAAGTTTCAATTTGTACCGCTTTTTCAATTTCCACCTGCTTGTCGGCATCTTTTTTCAAGCCTTCCGCCCGCTTGCGGATGCCGGCGGAAACGCCGTTCAAATATTCCTTGTTTTTCAGAAGGTCCGATAGCATTTCAGATTTTTCAATAGAGGTTGTGCCCACTAAAACAGGCTGCCCCTTGATGTGTGACAGTGCAATTTCCGCAATGACGGCCTGATATTTTTCAACCGCTGTACGGTAAATCGCGTCATGTTCATCAAGTCGCAGGATCGGCTTGTTGGTTGGAATTTCAACAACACCCAGCCCATAAATTTCAGCAAACTCTTCGGCTTCTGTCAAAGCGGTCCCGGTCATGCCGGCCAGCTTTTCGTAAAGGCGGAAATAGTTCTGAAACGTCACGGATGCCAAAGTGACGTTTTCCGGTTGAATGGTTACGCCCTCTTTGGCCTCAATCGCCTGGTGCAGCCCTTCAGACAAACGGCGACCTTTCATCATGCGACCGGTGAATTCATCGATCAACATTACTTCACCGTCGCGAACGATGTAGTCTTTTTCGCGGGTAAACAGCAGATGCGCGCGCAATGCCTGATTTACGTGGTGTACCAGTGAGGTGCTTTCAGGGTCATAAAGCGACGCGCCTTCCTCTAGCAGCTCCAATTCAAGGAACCGCTTCTCAACAAAATCATTACCTTCATCGGTAAGATGAACACTGCGGCTTTTTTCATCCAGTTCGTAATGTTCCGGCGCCAGTTCCGGGATCAACTTGTCGATGCTGGTATAAAGTTCTGAACGGTCGTCCGCAGGGCCGGAAATAATCAACGGGGTTCTAGCCTCATCGATCAGGATCGAATCGACCTCATCAACAATTGCGAAATAGTGATCGCGCTGGGCAACCTGGGCAATATCGCTTTGCATGTTGTCGCGTAAATAATCGAAACCCAGTTCGTTATTCGTCGCGTATGCAATATCGGCGCGGTATGCTTCCAGCTTGGCGGCAGGATCCATATCGGGGACAATGACGCCTGTCGTCAGGCCAAGGAATTCATAAACCTGTGACATCCATTCGGCGTCACGGCGTGCCAGATAATCGTTTACGGTAACAACATGAACGCCGCGCCCTGTTAAGGCATTTAGATATGCGGGAAAGGTGGCAACCAGTGTTTTGCCTTCACCGGTTTTCATTTCAGAGATGTAACCCTGATGCAGGAAAATGCCGCCGACAAGCTGCACATCAAAGGCGCGAAGGCCCAAAGCGCGTTTGGCGGCTTCGCGTGCGTTCGCGAATGCTTCCGGCAAAAGATCGTCCAGCGTTTCACCATTTTTCAGGCGCGCCTTGAACTCTTCGGTTTTACCCTTAATCTGATCATCGCTTAAGCCTTGGAATTCTGGTTCCAAAGCATTGATTTTACCAACCAAAGGCTGAACAGCCTTGATTTTGCGATCATTCGGTGAGCCAAAAACTTTTTTGACTATTGTATTCATGCCCAGCATGATGTCTCCGTCTATTCAAAAGCCGTGAAATTACGGCATATTTAGCGTGAATTCGTAATTACTTATGGTCCGATAGCTTGTCGGCCCCGTATTGAAAGCCTAAGAAGAAGCAAGCTGAATAGCACCAAATAAATCACGCCAGTTAAAGGCATGTAAGCGGGTGTAAAGTCAGTGTCAACTTTGGTGCTGGTAATGACCCATACTATTTTCGAATGGTGTGGTGTTTTTAAGAAATAAATGGAGATTATAAATGGGCTTTTCCCGCCGCATAATTACAATAGCAACCGCTGCATTGGTGCTTTCAACGCCTGTGTTTGCACAAGAAACACCGACAAAAGAAACTGTTATCGTTGTGGTGAACGGCACCGATATTACGTTGGGCCATGTTCTATCTTTGGCAAGCCGTTTGCCGGACAAGTTTTTAGGCGTTCCTGACAAGGATCTTTTTGCAGGCATCGTGGACCAGCTTATACAACAGGAATTGTTAAGTGGTTTAATAACAGAAGAGCCTGAAGAACTAAAGTTGGCGATTGAAAACGAATACCGTGCGCTTGTCGCGGATGAAGCGATACAAGGCATCTATGCCACAGCGCTAAGCGAAGAAGCCATTCAAGAGCGTTACAAGACACTTTATCAAGATGTCGAAACCACACAGGAATATAGTGTGCGCCACATTTTGGTTGAAACAGAGGCAGAGGCAAAAGAGATTGGCACGCTATTGGCCGATGGCGGCGATTTTGCACAATTGGCAAAAGATAAATCAACCGGCCCGACCAGCGTGCGGGGCGGCGATTTAGGCTGGGTTGGCCTGGGATTGCTTGTTCCTGAATTTGAAGCGGCCATGGTTCAAATGAAACCGGACGAGGTTTCGGGGCCGGTTAAAACACAATTCGGCTGGCATGTTATAAAACTTGTCAATGTGCGCGACAAAGCAGCACCAGAGTTGGCTGTTGTTTTAAGCGAGATTGAAGAGGCGCTTAAGGCCGCAGCGCTGGATCAAAAAATCGCACAGCTTGAATCGTCAGAGAATATCGTACGGAACGCGCAAGAGATTGATCCGTCTTATGTTAAAAAATTCGAGCTTTTAAAAGATTAAGACCAAGGTGGAACAATGGGCGCTAGTAAAGACAAGATCAAAAAGCTGAAAAAGAAGCTTTCCAAGCTGAAAAAGAAACTGAAGCTGGTTAGTGCTGCGGCTAGCGTGCCTGCGGTTTCACCGCTTGCGCCTAAAGGCGGGTTTCCCGACCTGCCAACCATAGACGGGGTTTCGTTTGCTGCCGGGCAAGCGGGTATTAAATATCCCGGGCGTGATGATGTAATGTTGGTGAAAATAGCCGCGAACAGTTCCGTGGCGGGTGTTTTCACAAAATCGGCAACCCGGGCCGCACCTGTGCTGGATTGTCAGGACAAGATGAAAGCTGCGCTGCCAAAGGATAAGCCGTTTGCGATATTGGTGAATTCCGGCAATGCGAATGCATTTACAGGGGCAAAGGGCGCAAGTTCTGTTGCCGCGATTTGCAAAATGGTGGCGAAGCGGCTTGGAACCAGCCCTGATTGTGTTTTTACCGCATCTACCGGCGTTATTGGCGAACCTTTGCCGCATGATCGCATTATTGCGCAGATTGACGATTTAAGCGCGCGCCTGTCGCCAGAAAATGCACAAGCTGCGGCGCGTGCAATAATGACGACAGATACATTTGCCAAAGGCGCATGTGCCACCGTGAATATAGGTGGTAAAACTGTTCGGATTGCAGGCTTTGCCAAAGGCTCTGGTATGATCGCGCCGGACATGGCGACAATGCTGGTTTATATATTTACCGATGCGGCAATCGTGCAATCCACGTTACAAACTATGCTTTCAACGCTTAATGAGCGGTCATTTAATGCGATAACGGTCGATAGCGATACATCGACATCCGATAGTCTGATGCTGGTGGCAACGGGCAAAAGCGGCGCGCCGATGATTGATGATGTTGCAAGTCCGGAAGGCAAAAGTTTTGCGACGGCCTTAGGCAAGGTTATGCTGGAGCTATCACACTTGGTCGTAAAAGACGGTGAAGGCGCCACTAAGTTTGTCGAGGTTAATGTTACGGGGGCGGCTTCAGATAAATCAGCCCGTACAATCGCATTGGCAATTGCAAACTCGCCATTGGTGAAAACCGCCCTTGCCGGTGAGGACCCGAACTGGGGTCGCGTTGTCATGGCGGTTGGCAAGTCAAGCGAGCCTGCGAACCGGGACAAGCTATCTATTTTGTTCGGGGATATACTGGTGGCTGAAAACGGCTGGGTTGCTGATAGTTATGCCGAAGAAATGGGCGTGGATTATATGAAGAATGCCGAACTTTCCATTACGGTGGACGTTGGCATTGATCAGGGCTGTGCCACGGTCTGGACCTGTGACCTGACGCATCAATACATTACAATCAACGCGGATTACCGTTCATGAAAATGGTTCTGGTTGCCGCTGTTGCATTAATTGATGTAGATGGGCGCGTTTTGCTGGCCCAACGGCCCGAAGGTAAGCCCATGGCTGGTCTGTGGGAATTCCCCGGGGGGAAGATAGAGGCAGGCGAAACGCCAGAGGTCGCCCTGATCCGCGAGCTACACGAAGAGCTGGGCATCGAGACATGGGGCAGTTGTTTGGCGCCCTTAACCTTTGCAAGCCACAG
>DAOUQS010000069.1 GCA_030625465.1 Amylibacter sp.
AGGCTTGCGCCCGAAGTGGCCATAGGCCGCTGTGCGTTCATAAATCGGGCGGGTCAGTTGCAGATGGTCTTTGATGCCTGTCGGCGTCAGGTCCATAATTTCCGCTACAGCCTTTTCAATCTCGGCTTCATGCACTTGGCCTGTACCATGCGTGTCACAATAAATCGACAATGGCTTGGCCACACCGATGGCATAGGACAGCTGGATTGTGCAGCGTTCTGCCAAGCCCGATGCCACAACATTTTTTGCCAGATAACGCGCGGCATATGCAGCAGAGCGGTCAACCTTGGTCGGATCTTTACCAGAAAATGCGCCGCCACCGTGTGGGGCTGCACCGCCGTATGTATCAACGATAATTTTACGACCCGTCAGGCCGGCATCCCCGTCAGGGCCGCCAATTACAAACGCACCTGTCGGGTTCACGTGCCATTCGGTGGCCGCCGTAATCCAGCCTTCGGGCAGGGTTTTGCGAATATAGGGTTCCACCACATCGCGTACATCTTGCGATGTCATAGAGGCATCAAGATGCTGCGTGGATAAAACGATAGACGCCACACCAACAGGTTTGCCATCGATATAATTCACGGAAAGTTGTGATTTGCTGTCGGGGCCAAGCACGGCTGCTTCGCCAGATTTACGAGCCTCTGCCAATGTGCGCAAAATCGCGTGGGCATATTGGATCGGGGCCGGCATCAGATCCTCGGTTTCATTCACCGCATAACCGAACATGATACCCTGATCGCCAGCACCTGCATTATCAACGCCTTGCGCGATATGGGCGGATTGTGCGTGCAGGTAGTTGTGAACCGTCAGGTTTTTCCAATGAAAGCCTTCTTGCTCATAGCCCACGTCACGTACACATTCGCGCACAATACTTTCAACGCGGCCCATCATATCGTCTAGTTTTTCAGGGGTGGATAAGCCAACTTCACCACCAACGATTACGCGATCCGTTGTGGCAAAGGTTTCGCAAGCGACACGTGCCAGCTCTTCTTCAGCAAGGAATGCATCCAGTATGGCATCGGATACACGGTCACAGATTTTATCGGGATGGCCTTCGGAAACAGACTCCGAGGTGAACAGGTAATTTTGTCGGGACATTTTATACGCTCCAGTTTGATTAATTCGCCACGTCAGGAAGCCGTTGTGGGGAAGGTTATAATTGAAGTAGTGACCCTATGGCATCAGGTCAATGGCATTATTGATCCGGTGTCGGCTTCCTTGACCGAATTGTCACATATTTAGAAGCCAGACCCAGAAAGAACAGTAGCAATAAAAAAGGCAGATCACCCGTGCGCGCATATATCGTCGGGCCAAGCGGAACCGCAAGGTCGGCATCCAGAAAACCCGGTTCATTCAACTTCAATCGGCCAACAATCCGCCCATAAGGATCAATCGCTGCTGAAATACCTGTGTTTGCAGAGCGCACCGCAGGCAGGCCTTGTTCAATAGCCCGAAATTGCACCTGAACCAGATGCTGGAACGGGCCGATTGTATCGCCAAACCACGCGTCATTGGTAATGTGCAGCAGAAACTCCGGACGATTTTCGCGCGTGCGCACAAACCACGGAAAGATCGCTTCATAACATATCATCGCAAGGTAAGCTGGCAGGCCGTAGGCCGAGACAACCTGCGGGCCGTCACCCGCTGAAAACCCCTGCAAATTAGCCGCTAACCCGCGCAGGCCCAGACCTGATAAATATTGGGAAAACGGTACATACTCGCCAAAAGGAACCAGACGGGATTTATCGTAAACCGAAACCAACCCGCCTTTTGCGTCCAGATGAACCATGGAATTATACAGCCTATCCGCTTCAAACCGCCGAATACCCGCAATGATATGGGCGCGCGGCCCTGCGGCATCCGACAGGATTTGCAAGTCGCCCGCATTATCCTGCAATGCAAAAGGCACCGAGGTTTCCGGCCAGACAACAAGATCGACAGGTTGCTTTGCAGGGGCCGTTGTCAGTTCCAGCCCGCGCCGGAAAAAGACGCCCATCCAGTCAGGATCCCATTTTTGATGCTGCGGCGCATTGGGCTGGATAAGACGGACACGGATACTGGTTTCCTGTACGCTTCCCGCATCCGGAATACGCCATACACCAGCTGTCCATAAAACCCCGAAGAACAGCACTGTTACCATCGGGGCCGCCAGATGCTTGCTTGGGAAACTCAGCATTAAAAGTCCGCCAAATATGGTCAGAAACACCAAGCCAAAAGACCCCACAACCGAGGCCCATTGCGCAATCGGTGTTTCAATCCACGTGTAGCCCAGCAGGCCCCACGGAAACCCGGTGAACAGGACCGATCGTAGATACTCAACCGCTGCCCATGCAACAGCCAGACCGATAATATATCGGCCCAACCCAGCGCCGAATTGTTTCGAGAAAGCAAATGCACCACCCCAGAACAATGCCAGCCCGCCTGACATGGCAACAAGGGCGAACGGTGCCAAAATCGCATGTTTTTCAGGCTCCACAAAAAAGGGTTCAACCAGCCAGATCATACTTAATCCGAAGTAGCCAAATCCGGCCCACCAGCCCACTGCGAAAGCATGTTTCCAGGTATTCACCCGAAATGCGCAATACCCCAGAATTGGAATAGACGTGAAAACACCGATGGGAAAAGATACCGGCGCCTGCCCCAATGCCAGAACAAAGCCCAGCAGAACGGCGACAAACCACATACGTTTTTGCTTCAACGCCAGCCAGTCGATCAACCTGTCCAACTGCGCTACAATCACCGTTTTTGTGACCGGCATACGCGTATTTTTTTGATGCGGCGCGGATCGGCATCTACAATTTCAAACTCGAACCCATCGGGATGTTTTATAACTTCGCCCCGCACAGGAACGCGGCCGATCATCATCGTGATAAGCCCGCCAAGCGTTTCGATATATTCATCATCATCCGTGCTGGCCAAATCCGCATTCAGAACTTTCTCAAACTCGTTCAACGGCGCACGCGCTTGGCACAGGTAAACCCCCGGTGTGTCCTCGACCCAGAAATTTTCCTCTTCGGCGTCATGTTCATCTTCGATTTCACCGACAATTTCCTCGATCAGATCTTCAATGGTAACCAGCCCGTCAACGCCGCCATATTCATCGATAACCAATGCCATATGAATGCGCTCTGACTGCATTTTCTGAAGCAATATATCAATTGTCATTGACGGTGGTACATAAAGCAAAGGGCGCAGCATGCGCTTGATCGAAAACCGTGTGACTTTCCCGTTGAAACCATAGCGAAGCGCCAAGTCTTTCAGGTGTAATAACCCCTGCGGATTATCCAGCGCGTCCTTGTATACCGGCAATCTGGAATGGCCGCTATCCTTGAAAACCTTCAGCAGCTCTTCCAGTTTCAGATCGATCGGGGTTGCAACAATATCGGCCCGTGGAATGGCCACATCATCCACCCGGATATTACTTAGAATTTTCAGACTGGTCGCGTGCAAAACCTCTTCTTTATCCGAGGGTTTGGCCGTATCCGCATCATCTGCACCTGCAAACAAGCGCTTAAAAAACCCTACCGGTTCTTTTTCATTTTCAGGCTGCGCGCTATGCGCCGCGCTAGAAGATCCGTCGATTGTGTCGTTCATAGCCTCTTTCCAATAATCACGGTCAAATTACACTTCTTTGTAGGGATTTCCAATACCCATACTGTCCAACAGATCAATTTCCAGTGTTTCCATCATTTCCGCATCCATTTCGGTTTCGTGATCATAACCCAAAAGATGTAATATTCCGTGTATCAGCAAATGGGTAACATGATGGCGCGGCTCAATCCCCGCCTTGTCCGCCTCTTGCATGCAGGTCTGATAGGCAATGGCAATGTCGCCGACATTAACAAACGGATCACCAATATCGGCAAGGGGCAATGCATCGGGCTGACCGCCTTCAACGTCAGCACCAAGATCATAACCGGGCCAAGACAGAACATTTGTCGGGACCTCTTTGCCGCGAAACTCTGCGTTTAGCACCGCAATACGCGCATCATCACAGGCCAGAACACTTAACTCGTAAGGGCCATCCACAAGCTTCAGCTTGGTCGCCACCGCATGAAACGCATGATCTGCCATTTCATCAAGATCGAACCGGTTCCAAAGACTGTCGGCAACCACCACCTCGATAAGATTATCCATTGGCTTTGGCGTGCTTGTCGTAGGCGGTTATGACTTTTGCAACCATAGGGTGGCGCACAATATCTTCGGTCTTGAAGTGGGTAAATCCGATACCTTTGACACCGCGCAGTATTTTTTCAGCCTCGACCAGCCCCGAGGGCACATTGCGCGGCAGGTCAATCTGGCTCATGTCACCTGTGATTGCCATACGAGAGCCCTCGCCCATACGGGTCAAAAACATTTTCATCTGCATCGTCGTCGCATTTTGCGCTTCATCCAGAACCACATATGCATTATTCAATGTCCGGCCCCGCATAAAGGCAAGTGGCGCAATTTCAATACGTTTGTCTTCAATCAGCTTTTCCACCTGCTTGGCCGGAAAAAAATCATTCAGCGCATCATATAGCGGCTGCATATACGGGTCGACTTTTTCCTTCATATCGCCGGGTAAAAACCCAAGCCTTTCGCCCGCCTCTACAGCGGGACGTGAAAGGATGATCCTGTCAACCAACCCATTGATAAACATGGATACTGCGGCCGCAACAGCAAGGTATGTTTTTCCGGTACCAGCTGGGCCTAACCCGAATACCAGCTCTTTTGCGAACAGGTCTTCGACATATGCCCTTTGTGTAACCGTACGCGGTTCCACAGTTTTCTTACGTGTTCTTATTTCTAAATGGCCGCCTTTAAACATCTCGATCTGGCCAATGGATTTGCGCGGTTTTTCCGGTGACTTCCCGTCAAACCGGATAGCGGCATCAATATCAGCCGGCTCGACAAGTTTACCTTGTTCAACACGCCTATACAGAAAATTAAGAATGTCGGCCGCCTTTGCTTGCGTCGCGTCATCCCCTATTATGGTAATGTCATTACCCCGCCGAATGAATTGCACATTCAGGGCCGCTTCTATTTGTAGAAGGTTGCGATCCAACGCGCCGCATAAATCAATAAGGTGTCTGTTGTCTGAAAAGTTCAGCAAAGTTTCAGGGCTTGTCGCTTTGCTATGTGATATTGATGGGGCGATGTCCGCCAAAGTTGCCTCCGTGCAATTAGGTTCTTAAAACAGTCGCAAGATAATAGGGTCAGGACCACTTGATCCTGCACCTCTGGCGCGGCTTTCCCGAAATATCAGGGGTTTGGTGCCCGCCGTCAATAGTCATTTCTATTTACAAGTGCGCCAGACCACTGAGATGAAGGGAAAGCCACGTCCTTCGGATTTGGCATATTTTCCCACTGGGTGCGTTACAGTTGCTTGAAAATAGGCGGTATTTACTGCGCAACGGTGCCTGCCCAGCAAAAAAATCTGTCAAACCAGAGGCGCAGGATCAAGTGGTCCTGACCCTCATCTTTCGCAAGTCAATTATTCCGTTAAAACTGTAATAAACACGGCTTTATAGCATGGGCCTGTCGCCCGCTTACAATATCCTATCAGCAAAGCTGGTATTATAGTGGTCTGGTCGGATCACCAAAAATACTGCCGCTTTTATAGCCGCCTATTGTGGTATTGGGTGGTGCGATGCCGGAACATACAGGTTTGCCATACTTGTCTAACCGTGCAGACAGGTATCCTTCGACACCATCGTCAATAATCCAGTGGTCACAGCCGCGCGGGTCAACCCAGATCCCGGCCTTCAACTCACTTAAATGTTTATTATCAAAGCCGTTATCAACGGTTTTATTCCTTTTGGGAACATCGCACCCTGCAATAGATATGGCCAAAAGTATGATCGGAGCTATTTTCAAAAGCATCATTATTCCTTCCGGCCTAGCGGATACATGTAATTTCAACACGGCGGTTCTTTGCTTTACCCGCTCGCGTTCGGTTCGAGGCCAAAGGCACGCGTTCGCCATACCAGCGCGCCTGCGCTGTCGCACCGGTACTTTGGGCTACTTTGGCAACCGCTTGGGCACGGCGTTTAGAAAGACGCATGTTATATGCGTCACTGGCATCACTATCTGTGTGGCCATCAATGACATATGTAACTGCACCTGCGGATTTAAAAAACTTTTGCAAACGCGCACGGTTGGACGCACTAAGATGCGACTGGTTTACCCCGAATAACTGGTCCGAGTTCATGACCGCGCAAGGATTTCCACGCCGACAAACAGGAATACCGTCACGCGTGACATGTGGCGTCATATACCCTTCGACACCGTCGTCCATCGCCCAATGTTCACATCCGTCCGGATCAACCCATATGGCCGGAACATAGCGTTCTCTTAAATCTGTTTGTTTTACAATGCTGTTTTCACCGCCGGCGATTGCAGCTGAAGCAATAATAACCCCGGCAAATGCCACCGCGATAAATTTGAAAAATTTCCTGATCACCTCTGGCCCCCTAATACGTCCGGCTTTTTCCAAGCCTGTTCACGCATAAATTCACTGCTCACCCGCTTTATATAGACCAAGTGTAGCCAAAAACCGCCAATAGTGAAAGAAAATCTTCAACACACCAGTTCTAGGGTCAGGACCTAGACCCTGTTATTTATTATTAACGATTTGCGCGCCCAAGGAATTACGCTCTGTACGGGTTATTTTGGCTTGCACAATTGTTCCAATCAACTTCGGATCAGCATCCATATGAACCGCATGTAGATATTCCGATTTCCCAACAAGCTGTCCGGGATCACGGGCGGGTTTCTCTAGCAAAACGGGCAAAGTTTTTCCAACCATAGACAGCTGAAAATCCATTTGGTGACCGGTTAACAAAACCTGCAAGCGGCGCAGTCTATCGGACTTTTCCGCCTCATCCACTTGATCCATATCCGCCGCAGGCGTGCCTGGACGTGTGGAATACTTGAACGAATAGGCCTGACCATATTTCACTTCTTCACAAAGTGCCAAAGTCTGCTGGAAATCAGCCTCGGTTTCCCCCGGGAAGCCCACAATAAAATCACCCGACAAGGCAATGTCGCTGCGGACAGCGCGAATACGTTCGATAACCTTAAGGTATTCTTCAGCCGTATGATGCCGGTTCATCGCCTTCAGGATTTTATCCGATCCGGCCTGAACCGGCAAGTGCAGATATGGCATCAGCTTTGCAGTGTCGCCAAAAGCCGCGATCAGATCATCGTCCATGTCATTGGGGTGTGATGTCGTGAAGCGAATGCGTTCCAGCCCATCTATTTTGGCCATTTCACGAATAAGACGGGCCAGCGACCATTCGCCATCCTGGCCCTGGCCATGATAAGCGTTCACATTCTGGCCCAACAAATTGATCTCGACCACACCTTGGTCGATCAGCTGCTTGGCTTCATCAATGATTTTTTGCGCAGGGCGCGATACTTCGGCACCGCGTGTATAAGGCACCACACAAAAGGCGCAAAACTTGTCGCAGCCTTCTTGCACCGTCAAAAATGCACTGGGCAATTTACGCCGCGCTTTGGAAAGCACGATATGATCGAACTTGTCTTCAGTCGGGAAATCAATTTCCACAGGCTTGTCACCAAGGTCCACTGCTTTCATCATCTCCGGCAGACGGTGATACGCTTGTGATCCGACAACAAAATCCACCATGGGCTGGCGCTGGATAATCTCCTGCCCTTCGGCCTGTGCCACACAACCGGCCACACCAAACTTCATCCCGGGCTTTTTAATCTTCAGCTGCTTAAGGCGTCCAAGCTCGGAATATATCTTTTCCGCCGCTTTTTCACGTATATGGCATGTGTTCAGCAAAACCAGATCGGCTTCGGTCTCATCTGTTGTTACAGAGTAGCCCGAGGGGGCCAAAGCATCTGATATCCGTTCGCTGTCGTAGACATTCATCTGACAACCGTAGGTTTTGATATAAAGCTTTTTATTATTGGACATATCAAGAGTGCCTGATCTGGGTGCTGGAAATGTGGCCTTTACACCGCAAACACCCGATCTGCAACGGCATCTTTATTTGCGCCTTTTCCCCAAACCGCTTTGTATTGCCAATTCCTGCCGTTTGGCCGCATAGTTCGGTGCCACCATCGGGTAATCGGCACTTAACCCCCATTTCGCGCGGTATTCCTCTGGCGACATATCATAACATGCGCGCAGATGCTTTTTAAGCATGCGAAATTTCTTACCGTCCTCAAGACAAAAGATAAAATCCGGCGTAATAGACTCTGCGATAGGCAACGCAGGCTCTTGACACGCACGCTTGTGATCCCGGATAGACAGCTCTGAAAGCTTGGCGTGTATCGTCTCGATAAATTGCGGAACCTCCTTTGTCGGAAGCCCTGCATTGGAAAGATGTGAAGAAACTATTTGTGTCGTTAAAGCCAGTAATGCGTCTTGATCCGACGGCGTAATATTATGTTGTGTTTTAATGGTTTCTAAACTTTTATAAACATATTGGTCTAATTTTGACATTTGATCCCCATTCGCATTCACTTATGCGCATGTATAACTTGAATAATAATTTTCAAGCCCTTATGGAAACTTTATACAATATTTTATACATTTCATACACCCAACGCTGGATTTTTCACCGGAAATTGAATACATCATGCGAAAGCAACAGTTTATAACGAATAGGCAATAGCTGATGGTCAAGCCATTATTTGACATAACAGATAAAACACTGGTCAAAGGCCCTGTCGGATTTATCTTCGCCGAGGATTTGGCCGGCTTAAGTTCCTGCATTCGCCACCACGCAAGGTTGGGTTTTGAAAACCTTTTCGTGCTTAAACGCGCAGACCTGACATTACCGGAAAGCTGCGCCGAGATATGCAC
>DAOUQS010000260.1 GCA_030625465.1 Amylibacter sp.
ACCACCCCCCAGCGGGTCGCCATTTTCTTTTCGCTTAGCACCGTGCCGTCAAAATCCGTGACCTCTTCATCCCCGAACAGGTTCATTTGCACGACAAAGTAATTGTCCTCGATCAGCTTGGTGATTTCCGGCAGTGGAAAAACCTCTTCGTGCATCTGTGTGCAATAAATGCAACCGCGTTGTTCAAAGATCACCAGCATCCGCTTGCCCTGGGCATTGGCCTCGGCCAAATCCTCGGACATATCCTTGAAGGTGTTGCGCATCCATGTGGTCTTATGCAGCCCATCATCACCCAATTCGGCAGCCCACAACGGTGTGGCCATCAAAATGGCGGCAAAAAATGATAGCAATCTCATATCAATCTCCTATCCAATGGTCGAAAACCACGGCATATATTCAATCATAAAGTTGGCAATATAGTTTATACTGTTGGTGGCGATCAGGATCGCGAAAAGGATCAGCATGATCCCCATCACCTTTTCCACATAACCCAGATATTTTCGGTTCCGCTGCATCCAGCGTAAAAAAGGTTTTGCAAATATCGCGGCGATAACAAAGGGCAATGTCATGGCAAGCCCGTAAACCAGCAGCAGCAATCCGCCGCGCATTATATCCCCCATACCCCCCGCCACCATCAAAATGGCGGCCAATGCAGGGCCAACACAGGGCGTCCAGCCAAAGCCGAACGCCAGGCCCATAAGGTATGAACCCAACAGGGTTTTGGGGTCGTTTGTGCTTTCGATACGCGCCTCACGGTAAAACAGCGAAATACGCAACAGCCCCAGAAAATGCAGACCAAACATAAACAAAAATGCCGCCGACAGATAGGCCAGTTCCTGTTTCCACATCCGGAACGCCTGCCCCAAGGCCGTAGCCCCAAGGCCCAGCAGAACGAATATAGTCGTCACCCCAAGCGCAAAACATATGCTGGCAAGGATCAGTTTGCGGTGCGTGCTTGCAGGAATATCATCACGCCCCTGCAACGCAGACATACTGATCCCGGCCATATAACACAGGTAAAACGGCACCATAGGCAAAATGCACGGCGACAGGAAGCTTAACAGCCCCGCCACAATCGCCCCGCCGAATGTAATATCTAAAAACATCTCTTTTCTTGTCTTTGTTAAAAAAACATATTACAATTTTTATATATGTTATTAAGGCTTCGTCAATGATCACCCGCTTATTCATGCTTATGTTGTTAATTTTACCTGCCAGCGCAACCGCCGGTCAGGTGAAACTATTGATGTTTGAAGAAGCGGGGTGTGTTTGGTGTGAACAATGGAATTCCGAGATTTCCAGCATTTACCCCAAGACCCAAGAGGGCCGCACAGCCCCTTTGCAGCGCATAGATATACACAGCCGCTTGCCCGATGGCATTACCCTTAATTCACAACCCGTCTACACGCCGACATTTGTCGTTGTGGACGACGGCCACGAAATTGGTCGTATCGAAGGTTACCCGGGACAGGATTTTTTCTGGGGGCTTTTGGGCCAAATATTGAAACCACTTCCAGAGTATACAAATGCGAAAGGCGCATCATGAAAAAACTACTTATAGCAGCCCTCCTATTCACAACACCTTTGCAGGCCGGACAAGACGACGCATTTGTTGAATTCAAGGTTTTGAAACCTGAAGTTGCGATAAAACTTGCCGTTGCCGCAATGAACCATTGCCGTGATGGCGGCTATATGGTCGGCGTCG
Source organism: Amylibacter sp. (assembly GCA_030625465.1). Lineage (GTDB taxonomy): Bacteria > Pseudomonadota > Alphaproteobacteria > Rhodobacterales > Rhodobacteraceae > Amylibacter. The sequence continues at coordinate 1,706 of DAOUQS010000260.1, forward strand.
CCGTTGTTGATCGTTTCGGCGTGACACAAGCATTTGTCCGCGACCGCTTTGCAGGCCCGCATGTGGAAGAAACCGCAAAACGCAAAGCATGGACATCCGTCAGCTTTCGCACAGACACCCATAGTTTCAGTGATCTGACACAAGCAGGCGAAGAAGCATTCGGCATTCGCTTCATATCCAAAGCCCTGCCCCTTGGTGGCGGTGTGCCAGTTGAATCTGACGGTAGCATTGTCGGGGGAATTGGCGTATCAGGTGCACCAGGTGGTGATATCGACGACGCATGCGCGCGTGCCGGCATTGCAGCTATAGAAGATGAATTAGCAGGGTTCTAATATGAATAAAGTAGACGATTTCAGTAATCGGTTTGATCTTGATACAATGTACGAAAGCGGACAAGAGGCTGCCGCTTTTCTAAAAGCGATGGCCCATGAGGGTCGTTTGATGATATTGTGTCACTTGGTCAAAGGCGAAAAGTCGGTAACCGAGCTGGAAAATCTTCTATCCTCACGCCAAGCCGCTGTCAGTCAACAACTGGCACGGCTGCGGCTGGAGGGTATTGTGGACTACCGACGTGACGGCAAAGCGATCTACTATACGATCAAGGATCAGAAAGTTTATAAACTGATCAGCCTGCTTTACGAAGAGTTTTGCGACACGCACTGAATAACCGTGTTTTTACGTTTGGGAGGGCGCAAAGATGAGTTATATGTTTATGTCTGCCCTCTTGGGGCTTGGGGGTGGCATCGTTTTGGGCCTTGCCGCCAGAATGGGCGAGTTTTGTACATTTGGCGCGATTGAAAGCGCCTATATGGGCCACGACCAACGCCGCTTGCGACTATGGGGCATTGTTCTGGGTGTCGCTATAATTTGCGTTTTCACGCTTGATAGCCTTGGACAGCTGGATATCAGCCAAACACTATACCACCGCGTTCAATGGAACCCTGTTGCCAGCATTGTTGGCGGGTTGATCTTTGGCTACGGCATGGCATTGTCCGGAAATTGCGGCTTTGGCGCATTGGCCCGCTTTGGCGGAGGCGATCTGCGCGCACTTGTCGTGGTTATTGTTATCGCTGTTTCCGGCTTTTTCACCCTGAACGGCCCACTGGCACCCCTACGGGTTATTTTGTTCCCGACCATTGATACGACCGAGCCGCAAGGCTTTGCACATTTACTGTCGGACATCACGGGGGCGCCACCTATAG
>DAOUQS010000179.1 GCA_030625465.1 Amylibacter sp.
TTGGCCGCTGGTCGGATGACACGCTGTATTCAGAAGCGCATGTAACCTTTGAAGATGATGCCGGCGCTTACGATCAAGCGGATGCAGCCGGTTTCATCAAGATCAATGCGTTGCGTCTGAAATTGCTTGCAGCACGCGATAAGCGTTTAAAGTAAACAGGGTCAGTAAAGCAGATTATTGACGATGATCACGCGCAAAGCATAGATTGCAATAAACAAAATAAGTGGCGTGAAATCCATGCCACCTACGTTTGGTATAAATTGCCGAATGGGGCGGTAAACCGGTTCCAGCAATTGATTGATCCCACGCCAAATCTGTGCAACCAAAGGTTGGCTTGTGTTTAGAACCTGAAAATTAATCAACCAGCTCATGATGATATGAACGATCAGGACAAAGTAAACGATGTCCAGAATGAATAGAAGTATTTGTGCAAGTGATGTCATATTCAGTAACCTTTTTTCAGCTGCGCTAGATTTATGGTGCATAATCCCTATTGGCAAGGCCCCGTGTGACGGTACGTTCTTGTTGAACCGCAAAAGTTCTTTGCTACTTTTCTGGCAAAAGGAATAATCATGTATCCATTTATCCGTATGACGAAGGAATTGATCAAGTTTAGCCGTGCGCCGAAACTTGCGATTGATGATGTGCATGTGTCGACACACATATGCTGGCCTGTCGATATTGATATTTTTGGCGAACTGAATAATGGTCGCGTATTGACCCTGTATGATCTGGGCCGCCTTGTGATGGGACACCGCATGGGATTGCTGGGGGTTATCAAAAAGAACAAATGGGGGATGACAATGGCAGGGGCCTCGGTGCGTTATCGTCATCGGGTTAAAATGTTCCAGAAATTCACTATGAAAACCAGCGTTATTGGGCGCGATGACAGGTTTTTGTATTTGCACCAGACCATGTGGTCCAAGGGCAAGGCGACATCGTCCATTCTTTACCGAACCGCTGCAACCGATAAAAATGGCATTGTGCCAACGCAGCAGGTTGCGGTGGCCTTGGGCTACCCTGACTGGAATCCGGATATGCCGGAATGGGTTTTAAATTGGATAACGGCAGAAGATACGCGTATCTGGCCACCAAACCCCTGAAAATACTTGCCAGTCAAGGTTGAAACCTGTTCACTGTCGAAAAGTGGAAAAAGGAAATACCATGACGAGCAGGGCAAGTAAGAAAGCGATTTGGGGGTGGATGTCTTATGACTGGGCAGCGCAACCGTTCCACACTTTGCTTATCACGTTTATTTTTGGGCCGTATTTCACCTCGGCGGTGATGCCGGATCCTGTTGCAGGGCCGGTTATGTGGGGCTGGATGGTTGCCAGTGCGGGTATCATTCTGGCTATTACGGCGCCCTTTCTAGGTGCTTTTGCAGATAGCATGGGCCCACGCAAACCATGGATCGTACTGTTCTCGGTGTTTTTTATCGCGGGGTCTTTACCACTATGGCTGGCCGTGCCCAATATGGGAAATCCGATGCTTATTCTGGTGCTATTTGCGATCGGGATCATCGGTGTGGAAATCACGCAAGTCTTCGTCAATGCGATGTTGCCCGAACTTGGTAATAAGGATGAGATCGGCCGTATATCGGGCACAGGCTGGGGCATTGGGTATGCAGGCGGCGTGATCGCATTGTTTATCATGTTGTTGTTTTTTGCGGAAAACGCCGACGGGGTAACATTACTTAAAATACCGCCTATTCTGGGGCTGAACCCTGAAATGCGCGAAGGAACGCGCTTTGTCGGGCCGCTGACGGCCGTGTGGTTTATGGTCTTTATGATCCCGTTTTTCTTGTGGGTCCCGGATGTGAAGCGCAACAAGAAGGTCGACAATGCATTTTCAAATGCGCTGAAAGAATTGTGGCATACCATTCGCACTCTGCCTGAAAATATCAGCTTTTTCGCATATTTGGGATCATCAATGTTCTACCGCGACGCGCTGAACGGGGTTTATGCATTTGGCGGGATATATGCCAGCAAAGTGCTGGAATGGGATATCGTTCAGATCGGTGTTTTCGGGATAGTTGCCGCGATTACCGGCGCGATATTTTGCTGGATTGGCGGCTATCTGGACCGGACATTCGGGCCTAAACGTGTGATTGTTGTGTGTATTCTGGTGCTTATATTCGTTTGCACACTGATCCTTGGGACATCCCGGGATGCTTTCTTTTCCGCGCCATTGTCCGAGACCTCAACACTGCCGGATAAGGTCTTTATGATCTGCGGTGCCCTGATCGGTGCGGCTGGCGGCATTATACAAGCCGCGTCCAGAACCATGATGGTGTATCAGGCGAATGAGGAACGCATGACCGAAGCCTTTGGTCTTTATGCCCTGTCGGGGCGCGCGACCACATTTCTGGCCCCCGGTCTTTTTGCGTTGGTTTCCGGGTTGACCGGAAGCATCCGATTGGGTTTCACGCCGTTTATTCTGCTGTTTATCATTGGACTGGTTCTATTGGTCTGGGTGGAGCCAGGGGAAGATTACCAATGAGTTTTGTCGGCAGGTTTATAAGATCAATAAGTTCTGTCGCGATGATTTTTGCAGGAATAGCCCTGACCGGCCAAACCGTTGCGGCGGAAACCAAAGCGAACAAACTGTTTGGTGCAAAAGCATCTGCCAGCCAGCAATCGTCCCGTGCACATGGCAGTTACGCCAAAGGCTGTTTGGCGGGCGCCGAGCAGTTGCCTGAAAGCGGCCCCACATGGCAGGCCATGCGCCTAAGCCGCAACCGCAATTGGGGCCATCCTGAATTGATTAGCTATTTGCAGCGGATTTCGGAAAAGGTCGCGACAATCCCCGGCTGGAAGGGTCTTTATATCGGGGATCTTTCCCAACCGCGTGGCGGGCCGATGACATCAAGCCACCAGTCGCACCAGTTGGGACTGGATGCGGATATCTGGCTGTTACCCCCGAAACGGTTGAACCTTAGCCGTGCAGAGCGTGAAAACCTGTCGTCAAAAACCGTGCGCGCCAATAGTCAGCGCACGATTAACGGCAATTGGACACCGGCACATATGGCGGTGATAAAAGCGGCCGCAACTGACCCCGCAGTTGACCGCATATTCATTACGGCACCTGCCAAAATATGGATGTGTAAAAACGCCAAAGGCAATCGTAAATGGTTGCAAAAAGTGCGCCCCTACTGGGGGCACCACTATCATTTCCATGTCCGCTTGAAATGCCCCAAAGGGTCAAGGGGTTGTAAGAAGCAAACGCCAACCGTTCGCCAACTATCCAAGAACGCGACGGGTTGTGACAAGGACTTGAACTGGTGGGTGACAGCCGCATTAGCCCCACCTGATCCCAATGCGCCCAAACCCCCGAAGAAACCTAAAAAACGTGGCGCGCGCGATTACGTTATGGCCGACCTGCCATCCCAGTGCCGTAAAGTGTTGAATGCCCAATGATTAAGTGGATAGCGGCGTTTTTTATGGCCGCAAACTGTGCATTTGGTGCCGAGGCAAGTTTTCTGTCATCGTTCACATGGACCATGCGTGATGATAATTTCGGCGGATTTTCAGCGATTGATTTTGGTGGCCACGGGCATGATTTCATTGCGGTTTCGGATCACGGTTATTTCCTGTCCGGCAAGATAAATCGCCGTAACGGCAAGATCGTCAGCGTCACTGATCAAAGACTTGCCCCGATCAAAAATGCCAAAGGTGTCCAGGTTCGCAAGCCACGCCGCGATGCGGAAGGTATTGCAATCGGGCCAAACGGGGTGATTTATGTGTCTTTTGAACGTAAACACCGAGTTTGGGCATACCGCGATATAACCGTAAAAGCATTTAAACTGCCCAGACATGCGGATTTTAAAAAGCTTCAGCATAATTCATCACTGGAAGCGTTGGCGGTCGACCCTCAGGGCTGGCTATATGCTATCCCTGAACGCTCGGGGAAACTGGACAGGCCGTTTCCGGTTTACCGTTACAATGGAAAGCGGTGGGATAAAGGGCTAAGCATTCCACGGCGCGGTGATTTTCTTGTGACCGGTGCTGACGTTGGGCCGGATGGCAGGTTTTATCTGCTTGAGCGCGATTATCTGATCCCTGTCGGTGTCGCAACAAGGGTCAGAAGCTTTGCGATGACAAAGACAGAATTCACCGATGAACGGATCATTTTGCAAACCGGTTACGGCACGCATGACAATCTGGAGGGAATTGCAGTGTGGCAGGATGACCGGAAACGCACCCGGATCACCCTGATCTCGGATGATAATTTCAGTTTTTTTCAGCGCACCGAATTGGTTGAATATGTTCTGGATTAAGTCGGGTTCGCGGCGTCCCATTCATTCAGGATTGTAATCGCCTGATCCGCGGTTTCAACAAAACTGAACAGTTCCAGATCATCCGCACCAATCGTGCCCGCCTCGGCCAAGGCTTCCCAGTTTATGATCGCGCGCCAGAATTTTTCACC
>DAOUQS010000075.1 GCA_030625465.1 Amylibacter sp.
AGCGGGCCGTTGGTTGTAATAATAATCTTGTGGTCATTGACCTTTTCGATGGCTGTGATCATGCCGCCGCGTACTTTTTGGTCGGAACCGTCGGTCAGGGCGCGCTGCCATGAAAAGATCACGTCATCCGCATTGAAATCATTGCCATTGTGAAATTTCACGCCTTCGCGCAAAGAAATTTCCCATGTGGTCGGGCTGGTGGATTTCCACGAAGTTGCCAATGCAGGCTGCAATTCAAGATTTGCATTATACTTTGTCATGCCTTCATAAACATTGCCCAGCAGGCCCAATGTAAATGTTTCATTCAGGCTGTGCGGGTCAAGACCCTGCGCATCGCCCTGATAGGCATACTTGAATGTCTCCGCAGCAGCAGGCATCGCCAGCATCGCCACGGCTGCCACTGTGGACAGGTAAGTTTTTATGTTCTTCATTGTATTCTCCCTTGTTGATTTCATTGTTGGTTCTAGCTTGCTTGCCGTTTGATAAGGCTTTTAATAAACTGAACCCCTTTTTTAACTTGCTCTATCTCAATGTATTCATCCGGCTTATGTGCCTGATCAATTGATCCCGGCCCACAAACAATTGTTGAATACCCGCGTTCCTGAAACTGGCCCGCTTCTGTTCCATAAGAAACATTTAAAGTACTGTTTTTCCCCGAAAGCTGCCTGCACAGTTCCTCGGCATTTCCATCCTCCTCCGCTTTAAACGCGGGAATTTCGGCAATCTCAGCCTGAATTCCGGCCTCAGGGTAGATTTGCATCATATCAGCAGATAACTTGCTGACAATCAAATCAATTTTTTCAAACACTGCGGCACTGTCATCTTGCGGGATATAACGGTAATCCACAGTGAAACTGCAATCTTTTGCAATGATATTATGGGCGGTGCCGCCATTGATCTTGCCAATGTTCAGCGTGCTATAGGGCGGCTCGAACGTGGTGCCGGTAAAGGGTTTAGCAGCCAGCGTATCACGGATTTTATAAATCTCCGACATCAGCTTTGACGCATATTCAATCGCACTGACACCGCGATGCGGCTGGCTGGAATGGGCCTCTTGCCCGCGAATATGAAACGTATAGCGGCGCACACCTTTATGGGCATTCGCTATCTCAAGGTTAGTCGGCTCGCCCACAATCACCGCCTGAACCGGCGGCAGGGTTGTAAGCATTTCGTCAATCATCGCAGGCGCGCCCAGACAGCCAACCTCTTCGTCGTAAGAAAACGCCAGATGAATAGGGCGCTTCATATCAGCCGCCAGCATTTCGGGGACAAGCGATAAGGCAATGGCCAGAAAGCTTTTCATATCGGCAGTGCCGCGCCCATAAAGGCGATCACCTTTTTCAACAACCTTAAACGGATCTGTTGTCCAGTCTTGCCCCGCAACAGGCACCACATCCGTGTGCCCGCTAAGTATCACACCACCCGCAACATTCGGCCCGATGCTTGCGTACAAATTGGCCTTGTCGCCATCATCATTATAGATCCGCGTAACCGAAACGCCATGAACGGCCAGATAGGCTTCAATATAGTCCTGAATTTCAAGGTTCGATTTATCGGATATAGTATCAAAACCGACAAGGTCGGCGATTATCTTTTTAACTGTATCCACGAATTTTCCCCGGTTAACCGCCGTGAAGGTTGCATTTAACGTATATTCAGTCAAATATCACTTTTGGGCATCAGTATCCAAAAATGATATACCTAAAAGGTCACGAATGAACCAGCGCCAACTTGAAATATTCAATGCTATTATTGACTGCGGAACCTTAACCGGAGCCGCCGATCTTTTGCGCACATCACAACCGACAGTAAGCCGCACCTTGACCTCGCTTGAAAAAGATATCGGGTTTTCTTTGTTTGAAAGACAAAAGGGCAGGGTGGTCCCGACCGCAGAGGGCATTGCATTATACGAAGAAATGCAGCGGGTTTTCACAGGCATCGGGCGTTTAACCGCGTTCGCCAAACGTGTGCGCGAACAACGAAACGGTGAAATAAATATAAGTGTCACCCCTGCAATAGCACTTTCGTTTATGCCCGAAGTGATCAATCGTTTCCGGCAGAAAAACCCCGACTTCAAAGCTGTGATTTCAGTGCGCGCGCCAAGTGTTATTTTTAACAAGCTCAGGAACGGCACCACTGATATTGCGTTTTCAAATTCGATGGTCAACCCCGGCAATGCCACTGAAATTCCACTGATCAACGCACAGTTTATTTGCGCAATTCCGGCAGCCCACCCTTTGGCACAAAAAGAAATTATCCGGCCCCCGGATCTGGCCGGTGAGGATTTTATTATGATGCATCCGGAAAAAAGTTTTAACTGGGTCGGGCATGAAAAATTCATCTCTGAAATGCCGGTAAAACCGAACATCATTTTCAGCACCCAGCGATCCGCCATCGCCTATGGCATGGTCGCACAAGGAATGGGCATATCCGTGTTAGAGCCGTTTTCCGCAAGGTTCTGGGAAAAACATGACATTGTGATCAGACCGTTTCGCCCGGCCCTGACCTATCCCTTTATGGTTTTCTTCCCGCGTGGCAAAATCAGATCAGACCTTTGCCAAAGGTTTGCGCAAGAAGCGATGAACCATCTGGTGGAAAACCCGCTTCCGTTTCAAGAAACCTAGGGTCAGGATTACCTGCTTTTATGGTCTACAGCTATTGCCAACTGTGCCAGCGCCGCTTCAAGTTTGGCTTTTGTGCAGGCAATATTAAGGCGGGCAAAACCCTGGCCTTCGGGCCCAAACGCTTGGCCACGTGTTACCGCCCAGCCCGCTTTCTTGCGTAAAAACGCCGTCAGATCATCGGGTGCCAGACCAAGCTCGCGCAAATCCAGCCAAAGCAGGAATGTGCCATCCGGCTCAATCAATTCCACCCCTGAAATATTTTCCAATGCAGCCCTGGCCAATGCAAGATTATCTTCCAGATAGTCCAGAACATGGGCCAGCCACGGCCCGCCCGAAGAATATGCCGCTTCCATCGCAACACTTGCAAACGCATTGTTTTTATTCACCGTCAGACGGCTGTTTTCAACCTGAAATGCGGCGCGTCGCGCATCATTGCTAATCACCGTAAACGCGGCACAGCAAGCAGCAATGTTGAAGCTTTTTGCCGGTGACAGACAGGTGATCGCATTATCCGCATAGCTTGCCCCAAGCGATGCAAAAGGCGTGTATTTATGCCCTGAAAACGTAATATCCCCGTGAATTTCATCTGAAACCACAAGCACATTATGACGCGCACATATATCCCCCAACCGACGCAACTCTGGCTGGGTCCAGACCCGCCCGACAGGGTTATGCGGGTTGCACAGGTAAAGTATTTTTGTACGTGGTGCTGCGGCCAACACCTCTAACCCGTCAAAATCCATTGTATAATGCCCGTCTTGCAAAATCAGTGGATTTACGATCAAGCGGCGGTTGTTTTCTTGTAATATGTCGTAGAAATCAAAGAAAACCGGCGGCTGGACGATGACCCCGTCACCGTCATCCGCAAACAAAGAGGCCGCTATCGCAAGGCTGTTCAATACATTGGGCGCCCGCAAAATATGCGCCTTGTTCACAGCCCAGCCATGACGGGCTTCCAGCCACGCGGTCAACGCAGGCATCAAGCCGCAGGGAACCGTTTCATACCCGAACACACCGTGGTCCAAACGCTGTTGCAATGCCTGAAGCACCACACGCGGCGCCTTGAAATCCATATCCGCCACACCTGCGGCAAACAGGTCAGCACCATCATGCCCCAGAACCATCGAATGGGTTTTCAGGGCAGGGACTTCGCGGCGGTTAATATCCTCATCCAGTCGCGGGGGGGTGTCAGCTATAGACATCAACAGATCCTATTCTTCCAAAAGCCACTTGAACGTATATGTCGCCACAACCCCTGCTAACAATTGCATGGCGATGAACGCAGGCACATGCGACGGGTCAATCCCGGCAAAAGTATTGGAAAAGCCCCGTGCAATTGTGACCGCCGGATTGGCAAAAGAGGTGGATGACGTAAACCAGTAGGCGGCCGTAATATATAGCCCGACCGCGTAGGGAATTGCATCGGGGCGGGATTTCAAGCAGCCCAGAATAGTCGCGACCAGCCCGAACGTGGCAACAAATTCGCTAAGCCACTGGCTTGGGCCCGTCCGCGCATGGGTAGACGGATCAATCAGCGTGTTTTCAAACATCAAATGCGCAATAAAAACCCCGATTATCCCGCCAGTGATCTGGGCAATGACATATAATACAGCATGGTGTTTTGTTATTTCTTTGCGAATAACAAAAGCCAGCGTCACCGCAGGGTTGAAATGCGCGCCTGATATCGGACCAAACACCAGAATAAGAACAACCAGTATAGCACCTGTGGGAATAGTGTTCCCCAACAAGGCGATGGCGACATTACCGCCCGACAGGTTTTCCGCCATAATGCCGGACCCGACAACCGTTGCCAGCAAAAACAATGTTCCCAGCCATTCGGCGAATAATCTACGTTGCATGATCTTTTCCTTTAATATTCCCGGTGCAAAGTTTTACCCATGGGGTTTGTTAAGCAACAGCTCTTCGTTTTGAATTGACGGAAACTCTGCACGGTCAACGTATTTAAAATACTCATCAATATAAGGTAGCGGGCCATCAGGGCAGGGGAAAACACATACGATTTCGCCTGTTTTCTTATTACGGATATCATCCAGCCGGTTTGTTGCTTTCAGGCTTTCCAGATATTGCAGCAAACCCGCAAGTGCCAGACCGGAACTTGGCCCAACGATAATTCCGCCACGGCTCATCTCAAGGCTTAGCCGATAGGAAAGTGCGGTCTCGACCGGCTCTATCTTGTCAACGTGTTTGCGCCAGTTGAACCCGACAAGCTTCAGCAGTTTTTCAGTCCGTACACCCGGCACATAATTGTCAGGTGCGCGCATGGCACCGACCACGCGCAGCGCGGGCTTTTTATCTTTCAGATATCTGGAATTTCCGATGATCGTCCCGGTCGTACCAAGCCCCGCACAAAAAATGTCGATTTTGCCCGCAGTTTGTTCCCATATCTGCGGAGCTGTCCATTTTTCATGGGCTTTGGGATTGGCATCATTGTCATACTGACCCGGATTAAACACACCATCTTGCATGGCATCTTTTTTGGCTTTTGACACACCACTATCGGGGTCGGACGCGTCAGGGTTTTGCGGCTCTACATTCACGATAGGTTCAACACCGAAGAACAATAACATCATTAATTTATGCCAGGAAATTTCCGCCGGAACATAGGACTGAACATCATTGATACCAAAATGTCTGGCAACCAAAGCGATGGACGAAACCGTATTTCCGGATGAATTTTCAACGATTTTATTCATCCCTGCCATTTCACCGCGCAGATATTTATCCTTTATCATATTGAACGCGGGTGCGGCTTTGACATTGCCCAAAGGCATCATGTTCATCAGCTTGGCATAAATACGGACATTGTCCTTGGCAAAAGGATTGATTGTTGCAGGCAATTCAACCAGTGGCAGGTAAACATTCTGCCCCGGATCAAGGAATTTCTTGACTGCATCCTGCCCTTCAAAAACATTTAATTGCTTTTCCACTTTGCATTCCTTCTTTGAATTACAATCAGGCCGCAGCTGCGCTTTTTGCCGTTCCACATAGGTTTCTAAGCTTTTCAACACCGACAGGTTCAACCGCTTGCATCGGCACAACCGCATAGCGTTCAGATAGCTGGTCGCGCACTTTGGCAATCTGTTCCTGCTCTGCCTCTGCGCGTTTTTGCAATAATGGCTGGCGGGTTTGGGCGGCGGCAAGACTGGAATTGATAATCCAGCCCCATGGCTTAATCCCCGCGCGTTGCAAATCGTTTTGCAAATGGGTCGCCTCCAGAACAGGGGTGGTTTCCGGCAAAGTGACGATCATGATTTTGGTTTGTTCAGGATCTTGCAAACGCATCATCGGGGTCACCAGTTTAGCACTGGTTTTACCTGTATGGCGTACTATTTCCTTGTGATATGACCCCGTTGCATCCAGCAACAGCAAAGTGTGCCCGGTCGGTGCAGTATCCATCACCACGAAATGTTTCGTACTTTCGCGGATCACCCGTGAAAACGCCTGAAACACGGCAATTTCTTCGGTGCAGGGCGAACGCAAGTCCTCTTCCAGCATCGCGCGGGCCTGCGCATCAAGCCCTTTACCTTTGGTCGCCATCACATGATCATGGTAGCGCGCGGTTTCAACCGCCGGATCAATACGGCTGACCGTCAGGCCAGTCTGGTCCCCCGCAAGCGTTTCCGTAATATGTGCGGCAGGGTCGGTTGTGGTCAGCAAAACCTTGTGACCACGCGCCGCCAATTCAGTCGCAACAGCGGCGGCCATTGTGGTTTTACCCACACCGCCTTTGCCCATGAACATGATCAGCCCTTTACCGGGGGCCTCGATCCCGTCAACAAGGTCGCCCAGCATCGGCAGATCTTGCGCGATAGCAACACCATCTTGCGCTGCCATAACCGTATCCGCAGCACCCGACGCAAACCGTTTAAGCGCATCAAGCCCGACAAGGTTTTCAGAGCGCAGCGCAAATATTGCGCACGGAAGGGCCGCAACCTCGGGCGCCATACCGGCCAAGGCATCACGGTCACGCTTCAACAAAGCCTCCGCCAACGGGTCGCCATCTGTATTTTCCGGCATCATCCCGTTGATCGCCAACTGCTGGTTTTTAATCCCGATCGACGCCAATTCTTTCGAGGTGCGACCCACTTCAGCCAATGCCGAACAGTGCGGCCGCGCAACCAGAATAAGCCGCGTTGTTGCCTCATCTGACAAACGATCAACCGCCGCACCATAGCGCGTGCGCTGTTTTTCCAATCCGGCCAGCGGGCCCAGACAGGACGCATCCCCTTTACCGGATTCCAGAAACCCTGACCACGCACCGGGAAGTTTCAACATACGAATAGTATGCCCCGTCGGGGCCGTATCAAAAACCACATGATCGTAGCGCGCAACCAGATCATCATCCGTCAGCAGTGCTGTGAACTCGTCAAAAGCGGCAATTTCAATGGTACAGGCGCCTGAAAGCTGCTCTTCAATACTTCTAAGCGTCTCTTCGGGTAATATACCGCGCATCGGCCCGACAATGCGTTCGCGATATTCTGCGGCGGCTTCCTCGGGGTTAATCTCGATCGCATCAAGACCGGTTACATTATTGATCGGGGTGATTTTATTGCCAATATCGGTTGCGAAAACCTGCCCGACATTCGATGCAGGATCCGTGCTGACCAGCAAAACCTTTTTACCGCCAGCTGCAAGATTAAGGCTTGTGGCACAGGCCAGCGATGTTTTGCCAACGCCGCCTTTGCCGGTGAAAAAAACAAACTTCGGAAGGTTCTTAAACATAGTATTTTCCATTTTATATAAACTTGGGTTTAGCAGCAGCCAGAGGTTGTTTTCTGGTCGCCATTATCACTGCCACAGCATCCACCGGCTTTATTTTCAGCATTGCCGCTCGCGGCCTGAAACGTGATGCCCGCCATTTTGGCCAACGCATCCCGCGCGGGATATACGCCGGCAGATTGCAATACATCACCTGCAATAATCACCGGCAACCCGGCCACACCGTCTTTTTCCAGAACAGTTTTCACCAGATCATTTTCAGCAAACAATGCAGGTTCTTGCGAAAGGTTAATGCGCGTCACATCAACCTGCTGGCTTTTAAGCCAATCAAGATCGGCTGCAAAATCCACAAGCTTTTGGTCAATATCAGCACCACAAATCCCTGTAGAGCAGCACATAGCGGGGTCATAAACCGTCAAAGTTACCATTTCGAATTCCTTTAAATCATATTTCATGTGTTGTAGTGGTCGGCGACACCCAGCACCCTGCTGTTGCCGGTTCATCAGCGGTCGCCAAATTCAAAAAACCCACCAACGGCTGTAAGCGTTCGGGGTTCAGTGAATAGCAAACACGCGGGCGGGTAATCTGGCCTGTGATAATGCCGCTGGCTTTAAGAATGCGCAGATGTTCGGAAACCGTGGATTGTGCCAAACCGATCTCGTCAACAATATCACATCCGATGCAGGTCTTTTTTTCCAACAACAGGCGGATGATCTGAAGCCGTGCAGGATGCGCCAATGCCTTGGCAAGCAAGGCCAGCTCCTCATCCGGAATGTGGCTTTCCATCACTGTGGGCGTTATGGTGCGGGCAGGTTGCGTTGTTGGGTGCATTTCAAGTTTCCACTAATATATAGTCTATCGTCGATTAACGATATACATGGTTATTTTTAGAACACAAGCAGATTTTTAACCTTACCAACATTACGCATAATATTTGTTATGTTAAT
>DAOUQS010000181.1 GCA_030625465.1 Amylibacter sp.
TGGTATTGACCGCAGCGCATTGCATGTATCACCCGCGAACCGGTGCGTTGATGAAGCCCGCAGCGGTAGAGTTTCTGGCCGGTTGGCGCAGTGGTCGGGCTGCGGCCATCCGCAAGGCGCGCCGCATCGTTATTCATAAAGACTATGTTGCCGGACGCGATGTGAAGATCAACAAAGTATCCAGCGATATTGCGATTATCGAACTTGAACACCCGATCACCACAAATGCAGTAAAAGCCTTTGAACGCCATGCCGCACTGAAAGTTGGCGATCAGGTGAAGGTTGTATCATATGCGCAGGATCGTTCGGAAGTACCGTCGATTGAAGAACCCTGTCAGGTGCTGGGCTATGACCCGCGCGCGCTGGTTTTGACCTGCAATGTTGATTACGGCGCATCTGGTTCACCGATTTTTATCATGGATAACGGTGTGCCTAAAATCGCCTCTGTGGTTTCGGCCAAAGCGGTGGTTGATGGGAAAAAAGTGGCCCTTGGGGCTTCATTAGGTGCGCCATTGGAAGAACTGTTGGCGCAATTGCGTGCCAATCGCGGTGTTTTTCAGGGCAAAAAGCCAAGTGGCAAATCCATCAGCGAACAGCTGGGCAATGTTCAGGCGGTCGCTAAAATCCTGCGCCCTTGACGTATTTGAAATCGTCCCCATATATTAATTAACGGATGCCCAAACGGGGTCCGGACATTGAAATGGCCTGTCCATGTCGGAAGGCTGAAACCAAATATATCGCTTCTCAGGAGGATATTCTTTTGCGTAATTACGATTTTACACCCCTTTACCGTTCCACAGTAGGCTTTGACCGTCTGGCAAATATGCTGGACCGCGCTTTGACCGCGGATGTCGGAACAAACACTTACCCGCCATATAATATCGAAAAATCAGGTGATGACAGCTACCGTATTTCCGTGGCCGTAGCAGGCTTCAGCGAAGACGAACTATCGGTCGAAATGCGTGACGGTCAATTGCTGATCTCTGCCAAAAAAACCGAGGCCGAGGGCCAGGACGCAGTGCAGTATCTGCATCGCGGTATTGCGGCCCGTGCGTTTGAAAAGCGGTTCCAACTAGCCGATCATGTGCGCCCCGTTGGTGCCGAAACCAAGGATGGTTTGCTGCATATCGACTTGGTCCGCGAAGTGCCAGATGCATTGAAACCACGCCATATCCAGATCGCAACGGCAGGTACGATTGATGCCGACCCCGTGGAAAAACCTAAAAAGGTCACAAAAAAAGCATAGTAACTTCAAAGATTAGCCGCTCTTTCCCTCCCTAAAGAAGCGGTTGGTTTGCCTGAATGCACTCTCCCCGAATAGCATTCGGCATAGATGCCACCCCCGCCAGACCGGCGGGGGTGGCATTGTTTTATTCCAGTGATTTTGCCAGACGCATCAGTTGCACGGCCTCGGCGCGGTAGCCGTAGGGGTCATCGCCTTTGCCGGCGTTTGCCAATGCGATGTTTTGTTCCCAGCTCCAGTTGCTCAAGTATTTTGACTTGGTTAAAAGCTGCCCGAAACCCGCGATCGCGGCGGCAAATTTGGCCTCTTGGCTGGGTTTGCCAGAAGCGGCGGGAATAGCTGTTGCGATCAATGTGCTTTTCGCGTTCCCCGGCACCTTATAGCGCAATTTCAAGAACCCGTATTCATCGGGCCCTTGGTTTGAAACCGTTTCAGGCTGATAGCGTAGTGCCTTGTTTTTGATCGCGGGCGAACCAACCGGCGTAATCTCGTAAATTGCAGTGACCGTGTGGCCGGCCCCGATCTCACCGGCGTCCACCGCATCATTATTGAAATCCTCGCGGTTCAATGCGCGGGTTTCATAACCGATCAGGCGGTATTCGGCGACCAGTGCAGGATTGAATTCCATCTGTATTTTCACGTCATTGGCTATTGGAAACAGGGCACCGGAAACCTGATCGACCATCACCTTTTGCGCCTCGGACAAGGTGTCAATATAGGCCGCCACCCCGTTGCCGTTTTGTGCCAAGCTTTGCATCATATCATCGCGGTAATTGCCATTTCCAAAACCGAACACTGACAGATAAATCCCCGTGTCACGCTTTTCTTCGATAAAGCGTTTCAGTTCGTCGGGGTCGGAAATACCCACATTGAAATCCCCGTCCGTGGCCAGCAAGATCCGCCCGATACTATTGCCGGCCTGCATGGTTTCCGCCAAAGCATAGGCTTGGCGCAAGCCCGCTTGCCCCGCCGTCGAACCGCCCGCTTCCAGCCGTTCAAGGCTTTCCAGTATTTCGGCTTTATGACTTGCCGCCGTTGGCTTCAAAACCGTACCCGCACTCCCTGCATAAGTAACAATTGCAATTTTATCGGTAGGGCGCAGCGTGTTCAGCAACAAACGAAATGATTGTTTCAGCAGCGGCAGTTTATCCGCATTATGCATTGAACCAGAGGTATCAATTAGAAACACAAGGTTCAAAGGCGGGCGGTTTTCAACGTCCGCTTTGACGCCCTGAATGCCGATATGCAAAAGCTTGGTATCAGGGTTCCACGGGGTCTGGAAAACCGACAAGCTGGTGGAAAACGGAGCCTTTGCGGCATCGGGAGCCGGGTAATCATAAGGAAAATAGTTGATCATTTCTTCAATACGAACGGATTTTACCGGTGGTAAAACACCACTTTCAATAGAATTGCGCACATATGAATACGCGGCAGTATCCACGTCGATGGAAAACGTAGACACAGGTTCATCCCCCACGATTTTCAGCGGGTTGGGCGCCTTGTTCGAAAATGTTTCCTGTGATTTCACTGATGCGTCAAAGTCATCTTGTTCCGCATAAATACGCTTTTGAACTAAGATTGCGGCAGGGGCCATTAACGGCATTTCAGATGAGGCAATCGCCGTGCGTTGTTTCCCGGACTTTGTCAGCCCTTGTTCTATTGCGGGTTCCGAAAACACCATCTGTTGATCGGCCACAGCCGCATTCTCGGCCCGTTGATCATGCTTGGTTTCAGCGATCTGTCCTAAAGTACCCAAAGGCAAACCGGGGTTGTTGATAACCGGTTGGGTTAGAATAAACGCCAAACCGACAACGCATAGCGCACTGGTGGTATAAAGTGCCGGGCGCAGATTTATTGATCGCATCATGTTTTTTACTCCTGTCCAAATGCCAGTCACATTTTGTGCTGACCTATGGATAGGACGTGTGGCGGGTGTGGTTTCTTGGGATGCCTCAAAACTTTTTTGCGCCATTGCCAGAATTTCTGCCTTGCGATCAGGATTGCTGTCAGGCGTGGCCGCCTTCAGGGCTTTTTCCAATCTGTCCATTTGGTTACTCATGGATAGGTCTCCTCTGATTGTGCGAGTGCGCGCAGGTGTTTTTTGGCTTCGCTGATCCGCCATGAAATTGTGCCCGCAGGCACGCCTAGAACTTCGCTGGCTTCCGCGTGGCTTAAGTCTTCGGTCAATGTCAGTACTAAAACCTCACGCAAATCTACCGGCAGGGTTTTCATCGCTTGCGCCAACCATATACGATCGCGGGCATTTTCATTGGCATCTTGTTGTTGCATTGCAAACATATCGCCCCAGCCCTGTTGGGCGTTTTGGCGGGTCTTTTGTTTGCGCAGTAAATCTTTGGCCGCGTTCATTGTGACGCGGTACAGCCAGGTGGTGAACTTGGCGTCACCCCGAAAAGACCCCAGTTTTCGCGGTAAAGCGCAGCACACTTCCTGTGCAAGATCTTCGGCCAAAGACTGGGACCCCAGCATGCGATACCCCAGCCGCAGGATCATGTCGTAATGGCGTTCCAGCAATTGCCCGAACGCCACCGCATCACCGGCTTGGGCGCGATCCACCAAAATTTTGTCACTGGTTTCCATCCTCATAGGTTATTAGACGGATGGCGCGTGTCAATTCTTGGAAGAAATTTAAATTTTATTAAGCGCCCGTTTTAATCGACGTACAGATGTATTTCATTTCCATGTAATCATCCATGCCGTGGTGTGATCCTTCACGTCCCAAGCCCGATTGTTTCACGCCACCAAAGGGTGCGACTTCGGTTGAAATCAATCCGGTGTTCACCCCGACCATGCCGTATTCCAGTGCTTCTTGCACGCGTGTGACGCGGTTCAGATCGTTGGAATAGAAATAGGATGCAAGGCCGTAGATGGTGTCATTGGCTGCGGCCACGACCTCTGCTTCGGTTTTGAAGCTGAACAAGGGGGCGACGGGGCCGAATGTTTCGTCCTCTGTGACCATCATTTCAGAGGTCACGCCCGTTAAAATCGTAGGCTCGAAAAATGTACCGCCCAAAGCGTGACGATTGCCGCCGGTTATAACTTTGGCACCTTTTGCCGTGGCATCCGCAATATGTTCTTCAACCTTTTCAACGCCGGCCATATCAATCAGCGGGCCTGCGACAATGCCGTCTTCCAGCCCGTCACCGACCT
>DAOUQS010000111.1 GCA_030625465.1 Amylibacter sp.
TCAAGGTCGGTAATGGTCAGCGCATAGGCCACAAGACTACCCGCACCCGAGCCACGCCCCGGCCCCACCGGAATATTGTGTTCCTTGGCCCAATAAATGAAATCCGCCACGATCAGGAAGTAACCCGGAAACCCCATGCCCTTGATGATTTCCAGCTCGAAATCCAGTCGTTTTTGGTAGTCTTCCACACTTGCCGTGTGGGGTATCACCTCTAGCCGTTTTTTCAGACCTTCATTGGCTTGGCGGTTCAGTTCTTCAATCTCGTTATCGGCAAACTTTGGTAGCAACGGGTCGCGTTTGTAGACTTTGAACGCACAGCGTTTGGCAATCTCAACCGTATTTTCTATTGCTTCCGGCAGGTCGGCGAACAGCTTGACCATTTCGTCTTGCGACTTGAAATAATGTTCCGGTGTCAAACGGCGACGATCGGCCTGTTGATCCACATAGGCCCCGTCGGCGATGCAAATCAGCGCATCATGGGCCTCATACATAGCGCGTTTCGGGAAATGTACATCATTAGTGGCGACCAGCGGCAGTTCCAGATCATACGCAAGTGCAATCATCGGGCCTTCGGTCATTTCTTCTATCGGCGTGCGCGGATGGTCGCCGTCAGGATGGCGTTGCAGCTCGATATAGAACCGGTCGGGATAAATTCCCGCAAGGCGTTCCACCAGCGCACGGGCCTTATCCGCCTGTCCGTCCCGCACCAGCTGCCCCAAGGGGCCAAGCGCGCCACCGGACATGCAAATCAGCCCGTCGGAAAACTTTGCCAACTGGTCCAGCGTGACATGCGGCAAGGCATCGCCCGCTTCCAGAAACGCGCACGAGTTCAACTTCATCAGGTTCAGATAACCCTGCTCGTTTTGCGCCAGCAGGACGATCGGTTTGAAGGCTGGTATTTTTTCGCCGGGGCGCGTGGCGGCAGCATAGCTTAGGTCAAACTGACAGCCGATGATCGGCTGCACCCCGGCACCCGCCGCAGTTTCCGAAAACTCCAGCGCGCCAAACAGGTTGTTTGTATCAGTCACAGCCACCGCAGGCATCTTGGCCTTGGCACAAATTTCAGGCAGTTTTTTCAACTGCATAGCCCCTTCTAACAAAGAATAGGCTGTATGGACGCGCAGGTGAATGAATCGGGGTGAATTGGTCATAAGTGCAATCCTATCGCAGCTTTCAATTCAGGGAAAGCGGTTGCA
This sequence comes from Amylibacter sp., assembly GCA_030625465.1. Lineage (GTDB taxonomy): Bacteria > Pseudomonadota > Alphaproteobacteria > Rhodobacterales > Rhodobacteraceae > Amylibacter. The sequence goes on from DAOUQS010000111.1 coordinate 1,197, forward strand.
AAAACTATCTTAGCGTTTAAGTATATTTTGCAAGGATTTGATTGCGGCCAACGGGGGGCGACCTATTTAAATGACGTGTCTTTTCACGAAAGTATTTGGCGAACGCAATACAGGTGCGACTTATCTAGGCAAACTGATTGATAAAAACTTTGCCACTGACAGCCTGCGCGGTGATTTCGGTATCGATAAGCGGGTGATGCGTCTGGTATTGCAAAATTATAAGCCCAAAGAACGGCCTTTTCACAGCAACCGCTTTCAGGATGAATACCACGAGCGTATTCTTTATTCCGATTTCGGCTGGAAACATGCCGCCCCGCCAATTGATGTAATCCGCGCCGCACCCCATGCGCAAAGCACGCTGTTTGTCCTGATCACCAAGCATCCCGTGCACTTCCTGACATCGCTTCATGCGCGGCCCGAAAACCCGCTGTTAAGCAGTGATGAAATCCCTTTTGAAAAATTTCTGACCTCGGAATGGCCGCAGGCCACACGCGATAATCTGGGCGACGCGCTTCTGGAAAGCCCTATAGAATTGTGGAACCGGAAAATGCACGCATATTTGCAGGTGATGGAGGTTGCGGAAAACGTGATCCACATCCGCTACGAAGATATTTTGTCGGATTTTGAAGGCCAAATGGACCGTATTGCCGATTACATTCCGAAAATAAGCCCCGGCTACGGGAACATTCGCCGCTCGGTCAAAGCCAAGGACAATATGCGGTTTGAGGATTATCAACGCCGCTACAAATATCATAAGTTAAAGGCCGATCACAAAAAACGTGATCTGGAATATATTTACCGTAAAATAGACAGCCAAACGATGGACAGGCTTGGCTATCGTGAAGTAATGTAAGTGATATTTCTTGCAGCACCGGTCACGAAAATATTATGCGGATTTTTTTGAAAGTGCTTCACCATTATACGGTATTCTAAATATGCACGAATCCCGACACTGTGGTCAGGTTATGCGTGCGCCTGCACGTTATGGTGGGTATTTTGACGGCTTGGGGAGGCATCATGTCAATTGAGTTTCTTCTGAACGGAGAAGTCATAAACGTATCGGACACAGCGCCGACGCGTACGTTGTTGGATTACCTGCGCGAAACACGCGGCCTAACCGGCACCAAAGAGGGCTGTAACGAGGGCGATTGCGGTGCCTGCACCGTGATGGTCAGCGATAATAGCAGCCACCGCGCGATGAACGCCTGCATTTTATTCCTGCCACAACTTCACGGCAAATCCGTGCGCACTGTCGAAGGGGTTGCCGCTGGCGATGCGCCGCACCCTGTGCAAGTAAGCATGGTCGAAAAACACGGTAGCCAATGCGGATTTTGCACGCCGGGTTTTGTCATGTCGATGACCGCAGCACATGCAAATGACGCCACAGATCACGACACCCAACTGGCCGGAAACCTGTGCCGTTGCACCGGCTACGCCCCGATTATACGCGCAGCTGTGGCGGCTGAAAAAACAACGAAACCTGATTGGCTGGGGGAAGATACCGGCGCACTGGCCGCATTGAAAGCCCAAGCCATCCACCCGCAATCGTCAGATGAGCTGGCCGCATGGTATAGTGCCAACCCCGAAGGCACACTAATTGGCGGTGCCACGGATGTGGGACTTTGGGTCACAAAAAAACTTGCGGCACTGGACAAGGTCTGTTTCATCGCCCAAATCGAAGATATGCGCCGGATTGAACATTCGGATGCGGGCTTGCGCATTGGTGCATCGGTTACGCTGACAGAACTGCGCGAAGCCGTAACACCGATTTATCCCGATTTCGCCGAAATGCTGCGCCGTTTTGCATCGACCCAAATCCGTAATGCGGCTACCATCGGCGGCAACATCGCCAACGGCTCACCCATTGGGGACGGGCCGCCTGCGCTGATCGCATTGGGGGCTAAACTGACCTTGCGCAAGGGCGACACACGCCGCGAAATACTGCTACAGGATTACTTTGTTGCTTACGGCAAACAAGACCGCACTGCGGGCGAGTTTGTTGAAAGCATTTTCATCCCGGCACAGAAAGATCGCCTGAAGTGCTACAAACTGACCAAGCGTTTCGATCAAGATATTTCCGCCGTTCTGGGCTGTTTCAACATTCACATTGAGGGCGGAAAAGTCGCCTGTTGCACTATCGCTTATGGTGGCATGGCGGCCACACCGAAACGCGCAACGCAGGTTGAAGCGGCCCTGTTGGGCAAGCCGTGGACAAAGGAAACTGTCAGTGCCGCCCTGCCCTTATTTACGCAAGATTTCACACCGATGTCGGACATGCGCGCATCGAAAGAATACCGCCTGAAAGCCGCACAAAACATGCTGCAACGCTACTTTCTGGAAGACACGCAAAACGCGCCGCGCGTGTTGGGGGAAGCCCCATGAGCGTTGCAAAATCCACCCCGCATGACGCCGCATTATTGCATGTGACAGGTAAAGCCCGTTACGTTGACGACGTCCCGATGCCCGCCAACACTTTGCACTTGGCGTTTGGCCTGTCGCAGGTGGCGCATGGCACCATTACATCAATAAATCTGGATGCGGTTAAAGCCGCAGACGGCGTGGTTAAAGTGCTTGTGGCAGGCGATTTACCTGCCGAAAACGATGTCTCGCCTGCGGCCCGCGACGAGCCGCTTTTAGCAACCGGATCCGTGCATTACATCGGCCAGCCGATTTTCTGTGTGATCGCCACAAGCCATCTGGCAGCGCGTAAAGCCGCGCGTTTGGGGCAGGTCAAGATTGCGGAAAAACCTGCGGTTCTGACGATTGACGCGGCCCTTGCTGCAGACAGTAAATTCGAAGAACCAGTTACATTCCTGAAGGGCGAACCGGAAGCGGTTTTGGCCGGATTCGACAAGGATCAAACCGTTACAGGCAGCTTTGATCTGGGCGGTCAGGAACATTTCTATCTGGAGGGACAAGCATCCCTTGCTTTGCCGCAAGACAATGGCGACATGGTGGTGCAATCATCCACCCAGCACCCCAGTGAAATCCAGCATAAAGTCGCCGCCGCTTTGGGCAAACCGTTCCATGCCGTGCGCGTTGAAATCCGCCGCATGGGTGGTGGTTTTGGCGGCAAGGAAAGTCAGGGCAATGCGCTGGCGGTGGCTTGCGCGGTTGCGGCCCAGCTGACAGGCCGCCCGTGCAAAATGCGTTACGATCGCGACGATGATATGATCATCACTGGCAAACGCCACGATTTCCGTCTGGAATACACCGCCGCTTTTGACGCAAACGGCAAGGTTCAGGCCCTGATTATGCACCAATACGCGCGGTGCGGCTGGGCGCAGGATCTGTCGATCCCTGTGGCAGACCGCGCCATGCTGCACGCGGATAATGCATACCATTTACCACACGCACGGATCATTTCGCACCGGTTGAAAACCAACACCCAGTCGGCCACCGCGTATCGCGGCTTTGGTGGGCCGCAAGGCATGGTGCCGATCGAGAGGGTGATGGATCACATCGCCCACAAACTGGATTGCGACCCATTGGATGTGCGCCGCGTTAACTTTTATAAAAATGGCCAAACGACGCCCTATCACATGACAATCGAGGATAGCGTGATCACGCCTTTGGTCGCGGAACTGCGCAAAACCTCGGGTTATGATGCGCGTTATGCGGCGATCCAAAAGGATCACGCGGACAATCCTGACAGCATCCTGAAACGCGGCATCGCGTTGACGCCTGTCAAGTTCGGTATCAGTTTTACCTTGACGCATCTGAACCAGGCGGGTGCCTTGGTGCATATCTATTCTGACGGCTCGGTGCAGCTAAACCACGGTGGCACCGAGATGGGCCAAGGCCTGTTCACCAAGGTGGCGCAAGTGGCGGCAACAACGCTGGGCATTCCGCTGGAGCAGGTGAAAATCACCGCTACTGATACGGGCAAAGTGCCGAACACGTCTGCCACGGCCGCCTCATCCGGGGCTGATCTGAACGGTATGGCGGTGAAAAACGCTTGTGACACGCTAAAGGCGCGGATCGCGGAATTCCTTGCGCCGCAATATGATTGCAAGGCGGCGGATGTGCAGTTTTCCAATGGGAATATCACCCTTGGGGCGGATGAAATCCCGTTCAATGACGCCATATCGCTGGCCTACCAGAACCGTATCTCGCTATCGGCCACCGGTTTTTATGCCACGCCGAAAATCCAGTGGGATCGCATGGCGGGGCGTGGTCGCCCGTTCTTTTATTTCGCATATGGTGCCGCTGTGACCGAGGTCGTTATCGACACCTTATCAGGCGAATATCGAATCTTGCGCACCGACCTGTTGCATGACGCCGGAAAGTCGCTGAATCCGGTACTGGATATTGGCCAGATCGAAGGCGGATATGTGCAAGGTGCAGGCTGGTTAACCACCGAGGAACTGGTCTGGGATGACAAGGGCAGCTTGCGCACACATGCACCAAGCACCTACAAAATCCCCGCCTGTTCAGACCGACCACAAGTGTTCAACGTGGCACTTTTCGAAAATGAAAATGCAGAAGACACCATCTACAAATCCAAAGCCGTGGGCGAGCCGCCTTTCATGCTGGGCATTTCCGCATGGATCGCCCTGTCACACGCGATCAGCGGCTGTTCCGCAAGCGGCGAATACCCCGCGATAAACGCGCCTGCGACCCCCGAAGAAGTGCTTAAAACTGTCACACGGCTAAAGGGGGAAAGCTGGTGAGTTTCGACCTTTCATCCCTGACGCAAATGGTGGAAACCCACGGGCATATCGCGCGTATTTTGATCGCTGACCACAAGGGTTCATCCCCGCGCGAGGCAGGCACATCCATGCTGGTTTGGGATACAGGATTTTCCGGTACAATCGGCGGCGGAGCTTTGGAATATCAAGCGGTTCAAAACGCACAAAAACAATTGCAGAACAACGCCTTAACAAGCATGGAACGCATACCACTTGGCCCCAACCTGGGCCAATGTTGCGGCGGTGCGGTTACATTGGTCACGGAATGTTTTTCACAAAAAAACCTGCCTGACGATACCGCCATTTTTGCCCGCCCGATAAAGCCGAACACACCCGAGCCGCTTTGGATTAAACGTGCCAAAGCAAACACCCGCAACGGGGCCGAAATACCGACGACACAACTGCAAGACGGTTGGCTTATTGAAGCTATCGCCCAACCACTGCAACCGATCTGGATTTATGGCGCAGGTCATGTGGGCCGCGCCATTATCGACACATTGCAGGGCCTGCCCTATGACATCACATGGGTGGATACGAAAGCTAATCGTTTCCCTGAAAATATCCCCGAAAACGTCACGCAACTGATTGCCCAAAACCCTGCACTGGCAGCCAAGCACGCGCCTGTAAATGCACAGCACTATATCTTGACCTATTCCCACGCGCTTGATCTGGAATTGTGCCATGCAATTCTTGGTCACAGCTTTAAATCACTGGGCCTGATCGGGTCGAAAACAAAACACGCAAGATTTACTGCAAAATTGCAAAATCTGGGGCATAGTAGCGCCCAGATATCACGCATTATCTGCCCAATCGGCGATCCAAGTCTGGGCAAGGAACCAAAAGCCATAGCCCTTGGGATCACAAGCGCGCTTATACGCGAACGCGCAACCGTGACGGCACAAAAGGAGGCCCACTTATGACTGCATTACTTAGCCTGTCGGGGCTGACCAAAGCCTATCCCGGCGTCATCGCCA
>DAOUQS010000118.1 GCA_030625465.1 Amylibacter sp.
GGTACGGCAGGCCATAGCCTCCAATAGGGGCAAGCCAAACCCTTCTGCTTCACTGGTAAAAAGCCAAACATCACATTGTGCATAAATTTTCGGGATCATCACTTGTTTTGGCTGTAGATGATATTCAACCCAATCCGGCAATTTATGGCTACCTTTGGGAAGTTCCGCACCAAAGGCAACGACCTTAAGATTCTCATTATATTGCTTGGCTTCCTTGATCACACGTAACGCAAGCTCGATTTTTTTTCGGGCAGCTGAAGTGTACATAAACCCAACAGTGAACACCTTATTCATTATTCTGGGCGGGCTATCAAATTGAACAAAATCTACCGAATTATGGATTATACACGCATCTTTTACCTTATGCTTATCCTTTAATGTGTCAGCAATATAGTTCGAAACAGCGATTTTGTTCAGCGGCAGCGCATATGTATCGATCACGCGCTGTATTGGAAGATGCGGAAATATCTCATAACCTTGTAAGAAATAAAATTTATTTCCTTTGCTTTTACCAAGCGCCGCTACCCATTCGGCAGTTTCCCACCAGGTTGCTATAACCGCATCGCTATCCGGAATATCGTTATTATGCACTGGTCGCGGCCTGTTTAAAATAACATGTTTTTCCCCGAGAAAATCCAACAAGGGAGTCGTTGTTGGCTTCTTTGTTATTTCCCGGCCTTTTAAAATTAGTTTTATTTTTTGTACTAACGAAATTATTCGGGGAGGCTGAGAGATAACCGTTACATCGTGGCCCCGCTCTGTAAGTTTCTTGGCATAGATTGCAACGACACGAATACCACCTGCGAGCCCTGCAAATGGAAGTACAAAAGTTATTTTCATTTTATTATCCATTATACCCTTAACATTACGACAAAGGCAGCAAATCCAGAATAGATCATCGCGCCCGAACCGCCTGTACTATTAATTCAGGAAGGACAGCAATGCACGCCCCATAACGGTAGGCTAAACGGCGCGGGTTGCTTAGCATACGCCAAAGCCATTCCAGAGCCAGCTTTCGAATGATCCGTGGCGCACGCGTTTGGGTTCCGGCGATGAAATCCAGACTGGCGCCAATTGAGACAAAACCGCAATGTGGTAGACTTTCCGCCGCATTAACAGAAAAAATCTCTTGTTTGGGTGCGCCCAGCGCAAGAAAACACAGCCTCGCCCCTGACTTTGCAAGTTCATCCACACATTCCTGTGCTTCGACCCCTTCAGGATCAAAGCCATATGGTGGTGCAATGCGCGCAACTATGCGTAATTCTGGATACGTCGCCATTAGGGCATCCGCCGCTTTACCCAGCGTTTCCTGCGTGGCGCCCAACAATGCGACCGGTGTATCCATTTTTGCTGCGACCGCTGTAAGCGGCTTGACCAGCTCGGATCCCGGAACCAGCTCTATCCGGCGCCCTGCAATGCGCGACAGCCACACGATCGGATTACCGTCAGCAACCACATAGGTTTGGCGCCTATACGCTTGAAAAAACTGATCCGAATGGCGCAACTTTACAATATGATCAAGATTAAGCGTTGCTATCGTGAAGCCCTGCTTATTGTGCAAACAGTCCGCCACCAGCGCCAGCAGGGCAGATTTGGATTCGACATTGACCTGGATTTTATCAGGGATTTCCGAAGAATCAGGGGTTTTATCAGGTGCGAAAGACCAGTTAATCATAGTAACACTCGTCGTAATTTAGTTCTTTTATGCTTAATGCTTATTGATGTTATTTATGTGATCTATCTTCTAAAAATCAGCCAAAATCATAAACCATTGCTAAATATACGATAAAATGTTGCGTTAGTGATACGTTTGAAGGTAAAAAGGCGTGATTTTGGATTGGTTTATAAGATTAACAATAGTTTCCGACAGGAAAATAGACCAGTCTGAAAAATGTAAGGTGTATCCTTTTTATAGAGTAGCTTAACGCGGAGAAATGAAATGAAACAATTACTGGTTATTTTAACAATGGTCTTGCTGGCCCCAATGGCGCTGGCACAGGATTATAAAGTGAAACCTGGAGACGTACTTCAAATTGAAGTGTTGGAAGACCCAAGTCTGAACCGACAGGTACTTGTTTTGCCGGATGGCAGAGTATCATTTCCAATGGCCGGCACGCTGAAAGCCTCGGGTAAATCAATACCAGAGGTCAAAAGCGCACTGTCATCTGCGATGGCATCTAATTTTGTAACACCCCCAACAGTATTTGTTGGCCTGTCTGCTTTGGGAAAACCAAAAACAAGTGGTGGATCAGGTACCGTTGAGGTGTATGTCCTTGGCGAGGTTGGAAAACCGGGCAAGTATAAAATCAACCGCGGCACAACCATCTTACAATTTATCGCTGAAATGGGTGGGCTATCCAAATTTGCCGCGACCAAACGCATCCAAGTTTGGAGTACAGACAGTGCAGGACGTCAAGTATCATACAAATTCAACTATAATGCTTTGTCAAAAGGCGCTGGATTAAGCAATAACCGTGTAATACGAAACGGTGATACCGTCGTTGTGCCGCAACGACGCCTCTTTGAGTAGCAATAGTAAAAAAGAGAATGCAGGTGGGAAAAAAACAATCGATGCGCGTCGTAGCCATCGGCGCACTGGGCTTATATGCACTGGCGTCCCAGGCGCAAGGAGGCTCTGATACCGGGCTTGCCATGACGCTGGATTTAGACCAGCGTTTTGGCGTGGATACCAATGACGGGCTAACCTCTGGCGGGGAAGAAAATAGCAATATTTCCTCTACACAGTTAACCTTTGGCTTAACAGCAGACACGCCGGTTGACAGTTTATCATTGATTGCATCGGGTGATTTCCGCATCACAGACGGGCCAGACAACCCCGGCACAGATTTCGGGGTGGACAGTGCGCTTTTCCGTCTATCCTATGCGCGTGACACAGGGAATTCCGCCCTAACATTTCGCACCAATTACCGCCTTAGCGATGTCGACACAACGTTACCATTTTCAGATTTCATCGACCCTGACACGGGCGACATTGTACTTCCGGATGATCTGGATAATCTAAATGGCACTGGCACACGCAGAAGCATGGGATTCAACGGATCGCTTGATTTATTCAAGAACGCACCTATTGGCCTGATCCTGAACGCAAGCCATAATACGCTGACCTATTCCAATACAACCGACCCGGGTTTGTACCGCACCGAACGGATAAATCTTGGGGCCACAGTACGATTAACATTCTCTCCTGTTCTGGAAGGCAATCTGAATGTAGATCACTCCACATACGATGCCGAAGATGTTGATCTGACAGAACGCTATACAAACAGCGCATCCTTCGGCTTGATCTATAGCGCGTCACCAATCACAGAATATCACGGTAATATCGGTTATAGTATAACCGACGAAGACGAGGGTATCGGCATTGCCCGCATAACAACACGTAATGAAGGTGTCATTGGCAGTTTCGGTGCGTTTTATGAACGGCCAAACGGCAGGATTAACCCGGAAATATCATCAAATGTCAGCAACAATGGCCGGCGCAACACACTAAACGTTGCAAGGGTATTCGACTTGCCGAATGCATCCTTATCCGGCAGCTTGGGTGTTACACGGGGCGGGGCGGATGAAACCAACATTATCGGCAGCCTAAGTTTTACACAAATGATACCCACCGGGGATATAACTGCACAGCTTAACAGATATGTTGCAGATGATAGCAACGATGACGAGCGGCTGTATTCGGCGCTGTCAATTGGCTATTCCCATGAAATAAACAGTTATTCCAACCTTGATTTGCGCACATCATTCACAACATCGAATACAACGGCCAAAACCGATCTGAATACACGTATACGCGCATCAGCCACCTATACTTACAGTATGACCAAGGACTGGAATTTAAACACAGGCTATATCTTCCGCCAACGTGATGATGCAAATTCAGCACGTGCTGACAGTCATGCGGTATTTTTCGGAATTGGCCGCAAGTGGGATTTACAGAAATAGCTGGATTGTAGTATTTTCGTGATCAAACTGTTTCTACATCAATAAATCATAGTCGAATCGCCTGTTTTTTACTAGAATGCCCCCAGTTTGCAGTCTTTCTGCTTTGTATTTTAACGATTAGTGCCTGAAAGTTTATTCAATGTCTGTTTCTGAAATATCATCATCAAGACGCTTTGGCCTCAGATCATTTGATGTCAACAAGGCCGGGCTTTTCTGGTTTATACTTTTAATTGCAGCCAGTCTGCCGGTTTTTTGGCTTGGAATAACATTTCTAGGCAAAACATGGGCAACACCTGAATACAGCCACGGCCCGCTTATTCCTTTAATCTCGCTTTATCTTTTCTTACGCGAATTGCGTAATTCCCCAACCGGTTCACATAGTGAAGCACGCCCTGTGCGCTGGCCGGGGCTTGTGGTTATCGCATTAGGATTATTTGGCGGCATTGCGGGTAATCTTGTTCAAATTCCCGATATTGTGACCTATGCGATGATTGTCTGGGTCGGCGGCGTGGTGTTAACCGTTTTCGGCTGGGATAAAGGGCGGCGCCACCAATTGCCTGTATTACATCTGGTCTTCATGCTGGCCCTGCCGGGTGTCATCTATTGGAAAATGTCGATATTTTTACAAGGCGTTTCTTCAGAGCTTGGCGTCTGGTTTGTCGCACTAATGGGCGTTCCGGTTTATCTGGAAGGCAATATTATCGACCTAGGTGTCTATAAACTGCATGTGGCCGAAGCTTGCTCGGGGTTGCGTTACCTGTTTCCGATCCTTAGCTTTTCCTATCTTACATCTATCCTTTACCGCGGCCCTTTCTGGCACAAAGCACTGTTGATGCTATCAGCAGCACCTATCACAGTTGTGATGAATTCACTTCGTATTGGCGCAATTGGCGTCATCGTTAACAGTTACGGAACGGAACGGGTTGAAGGGTTTATGCATTTTTTCGAAGGTTGGGTGATCTTCCTGGCTTGTATCGCAATCCTGTTTTTGTTGGCCATTGCATTGCAACGCCTGACCCCGAACCCATTACCACTTAGCCAAGCTATTGATCTGGACACAGAGGGCCTGGGCAAGCAAGCCATGCGGGTTTTCGGGATCGCACCTTCACGCGGGATGATAAGTGCCGCACTTCTTACTGTAGCAACCAGTGCTGCATTTGTTCTGGCGCCTTCAGTTGAACGCACCTTGCCAGAGCGTGACGCATTCAATCTGTTCCCGCGCCACATTACAGAATGGTCCGGCACGCATCGCCCGTTAAGTACTGGTGTGGAAAAGGCCCTTGGGGCCGATGATTATATCAACACCCGCTACCAAAACCCGACAGAAGAAAACTATGTCAGCCTATTTTCGGCTTACTATGAAGAACAGACAAAGGGTTCCGGCATCCATTCACCAGAGGTTTGTTTGCCCGGCGGCGGATGGGAAATTTTCAGTTTTGCAAAACAGTCCGTTGATATGTCATCAACACCTTACGGTGTATTTGATGTTAACCGTGCTGTTATCCAAAAAGGCCTGTCCAAACAGCTGGTCTATTACTGGTTTGAACAACGCGGCCAACGTATGACAAACGATTATCTGGCCAAGGCCGGGGTTGTCTATGACAGCTTGACCATTGGCCGCTCTGACGGGGCAATTGTGCGTTTTGTATCGCCAATTAGTGCAAAAGAAACCGAGGCAGATGCCGACGCACGTATCCAGCGCTTTATGAAAGCAAGCCTTGGGCGGTTACCAAGATTTATTCCGGAATAATTATATACCCCCTTGCGCCCACCTGCCTGTGACGTAAGAATCGTGACTATGACAAAATGGGCGTTACCAGATCAACCATATGCACAGTGGCAACGCCACCCAGCGCTATTGGGGCTTATGCTTTCCATGATCATGGCCGAGCTTATTTTATCTTTGGCCGACCTAGGCGTGCTAGGCGCAATAGGATGGCGCGGGCTTGCTTATCAAAACGGTGCATTCTGGGTGGGCCTTCTTACCAACTGGCGGCCGAATTATACGGGCCAAACCGTGGTAATGTTTTTCACCTATACATTCTTGCACGGCGGGCTAATGCATATGATCACAAATATGATCGTCCTGTTCAGTTTGGGTTTGATTGCAATCAAGCGGGTTGGGTCTGCGGGTTTTTTCGTTATCTTCTTTTTAGCCGCTTTTGGTGGCGGCATAGCCTTTGGAACCCTAAGTAACAGTGTGCAACCTATGGTCGGGGCATCGGGTGCATTGTTCGGACTGGCCGGTGCCTGGGTCTATTGGGGTTGGGCGGATCACCGCAAGACCAATACCTCTGTTTTGCCGGTGCTACTTGTAGTTTCGGGTTTAACTTTGCTTAACATTATAATGTGGTGGTGGCTAAATGGCCAATTGGCATGGCAAACACATTTAGGCGGATTCATTTCCGGATGGGCATCAGCGGCACTTTTAACGGCTCTTCAGTCCGCATTAAGTAAGCCCCAAGAATGATACGGTTCCTGAAAAAACCTACAAATACCGGGGCGCATCCAAAACCTTT
>DAOUQS010000265.1 GCA_030625465.1 Amylibacter sp.
GCCTGCACATCCTTTAACGCGGAAATTTGTTCAAAACTACGGTCATAAAATCCGCCGCCGTAGCCCATGCGGTAGCCATGTGGGTCGAACGCCAGCAAGGGGGTGATGACGATGTCGGGGACCAGTTTAATGCCGTTTTTCGGAATATAGGCCCCGAACGCGCCCTCCACCATTTCAGTGTCGGGTGTCCATTGGTGAAATTCCAGCGGTACGCCCGCCCCCACAATCACCGGCACGCAAAGCTTGCGACCGCGCGCGACCATGCGCTGCATTGTGGGGATGGGTGACACCTCGGTGCGGATCGGCATGTAGGCGGAAATCACCAGATCGGCGGCCTGCATTTTCAGATAGGCCGTCAGCTGTGCATTAGCCTCTTTGTCCAGCCCCTGCGCGTGGGCGATTTTGCGGGTGGCAAAGCCCGCCTTGCGGCAGGCCTGTTTCAGGTTTTGTATATTCATATGCCAGCAATAGCTGCAACACGCGGTTGAAACCAGCCGGAATACGAAGGTTTAGGGGTAAAAGCGGCGGGCCCACATATGATTTGCATCAACGCAACCGTGTAGGTGTGTGTATCCCTGAGAGCCTAGTTAAACTAGGTGGGCACCGGGTATAATAGACCAGGGTCAGTTACAGAGCCAGCTCCCTCAAAAATGATTATCGGCCACTGGAATAAAACCTATAGCACAAGAAGGGCAGAACCCGCCAAGGCTTAAAATAGGCGTGGTTGGGGCGAATAGCAAGGGATATCAAAAATTGTATTTATTTTACAGCGCGCGCACGTGCTGCCGCCGCGCGGATTTCTTCGGCAATTTCATCCGCTTCATCAGGGTCGAAATCCAGTGGAATTTCCAGTGTGCCTGCATCAATAAACAGGCGAACCATGCCGTCACTTGTCGGGCCGATCTGTAAATTGGCTTCGATGTCTTTTTCTGAATTGATGCCCATGGCGTTCTCCTTGAAGAAAACCACCGCTATCAAGACTATTCGTGGAATTCAAGGTAGATATGCGCTTGCATTCACTGAAATTGGCGGGTAAATCACAGCGCAGTGCCGGCGTAGCTCAGTAGGTTAGAGCGCTTGATTGTGGATCAAGAGGCCCCCCGTTCGAGCCGGGGCGCTGGTACCATTCAAAACTTGGATAAGTTTAGCGATAAACAAATGGCAAAATGCGCCGTCGCGTATTGTCTATGGCCGGTTCACGGTCAACTTGCAAACTGGAACTGCCCGCGACCGTTCTTCTTTGCGGCATAAAGCGATTCATCCGCGGCTTGCAGATAAGTATCGACAGAACTGCCGGAATTTGTGTCACACACCACAATACCGATGCTTGCGCCGACTTTGCATTCATTGCCACCCCACATAATCGGGTGTTCGATTTTCCGGATTATACGTTCGGCGATGGCTTTCAGCGGTGTGGTTCTGTCAGTATCGCCGATCACCAAAACAAACTCGTCACCACCAGTGCGCACGACGATATCGGTGGGGCGGGATTCGTTTAAAAGTATCTCTGCGACCTCTCGCAAGACCCGGTCGCCCGCGGCATGGCCCAAGGTGTCATTGACCTGCTTGAAGTGATCAAGGTCAATCAAAAACACAGCAAAACCAACGCGTTGTCGGCGGCGACACATACGTTTTATATAACGGTCCAGTGCGCGCCGGTTCGACAGGCCGGTTAAAGGATCGGTATAGGCCTGCTCTTCTGCTGCGGCCTTTTGCCCGTTCAAGCGGTCGTTCAGGTTTCGCGATTCCTGCAAAAGTGCTGACTGTACTTCGATCACGTAAAGCATTTCCACGGTTGGGTCGGCAGCTGAGAAATCTTTACTGTTCAACTGCCAATGCGCGACCGCTTTTTTCAAAGAAGTGCCAAATGCAAAGTTGATCATAATCCCTTTGTTGCAGGGCACAGGTACCGCGACCGCTTTAAGGTCAAACCCGTTTTGCGCCTTGATCTGCGCAGTCATCGGCGTGCCAGCTTTCTCCACGATATCAGTAACAGATTTAATGCTTTCAGGACGGCAGAACCGGACATAATCCAACAGCAATTCGCCGACTACCGGGGATTGCTGCGCCAACAATTTTGAAAACGTCGGGCCGATATGCATAATCCGGCCTTTGGCATCAATCTGCACATGCATGGGCAGCAACACGTCAAGTGCTGAATTGTCAACACTATCACCAGCCAAGCCGGCAGCGGGCAAAGGTGCAGGACAGCCCATCAGTGCGGCACTGCTTCAAGGATTGGGCTTTGCATGCGCACATTTTGATGCAATTCTATGGCAAATATATCTTCATGCTGACATCTGCGACCATACTTGGAATATTCTATTGAAACCAATATGTTATAGTCATCCGCCAATGCGCGCAACAGCCCCAGCAATGCAGCACCGTAGCCACGTTTTTCAAACCGCACATAAAGGGTGAACCGGTGCGGGCTGTGGGCCACAAGTTCCATCACGGGGATGTCCAGATCAGGCACCGCCATTTTGGCGCGCTCATGCACAAAATCAAGCGATTGCAGGAATTCCACATAGTTTCTGCCACCGAATTTCAACAATCTACGCACCGTACTAAGTGCGCCTTCCGACACGATATACACCCCGAAATCCTCAAGTATTTCCTCACGTCCACGACCGGTAATAGCCCCGAAACTGCTTAACAGATCTTCCGTTGTGGCATCATCATAGGTCAGCATCGACTCGAAGTTGTAAAACGGCAAATTGGCCTGCTCACAGGTTTCTTCCCAGACATCCACACCGTGAATATCACGGATATAACACTGCAAACCCCGGTTGATCATACCATGCACAAAACGGCCCTCCTGCA
>DAOUQS010000243.1 GCA_030625465.1 Amylibacter sp.
ACCGACAGGCGCGAAATTCCGCAAACGCCGTGGCCGCTGGTGCAGCCTGATCCCAACCGTGTTCCGACGCCGACCAACAGTCCCGCGACAATCAATAGGCCGATGTTGTTGGTGACATTGGTTGCGGGCAGTTTGTAAACCAGTCCCAGCAGTGCAGGGGCCCCGACAAGGCCGGCCAGAAACAGTATTCGGTCGCGCCATGTGTCGCGCCCCGAGCCGTCAATAAGCCCGCCCAGAATGCCGCTTGCACCCATAACTTTGCCATTGACCAGTAGAAAAATCGCGGCAGCTGTGCCGATCATTAACCCGCCAAGCAGCCCGTATGCCCAAGATGTGATGTCCATAGCTGTCCGTTCCTTATTGATAGTTGCATTCAGCATAATCTATGCCATGTTACAGGTGAAAAGTACCATAGAAATAATACATATGCAATTATTTGAATAAGTAATCACATATATGGTCGGAATGCCGCATGATGGTTAATGCCACAGGTGGTAGTTTGAGTGATTGTGTATAAATCTGTCGATTCTATTTCCGATCGACGACGCTTGAACAGGGAGGTTGTCATGCGCATAGGAACCCCGAAAGAAATATACCCGGGCGAGACCCGTGTGGCGATGACGCCTGCGTCCGCCGTTGAACTGCAAAAACTGGGCTATGAATGTTTGATCGAAAAAGGTGCGGGCGATGCCTCGCGTTTTTCGGATCAGGATTATAAAGACGCTGGTGTCAAGGTCGTGGCCACGGCTGCCGCTTTATATAAAGCGGCGGATATTGTCGCCAAGGTGCGCCCACCCGAAGATATCGAGGTAAAGCGGTTGCGGGCAGGCCAGACATTGATCTCGTTCTTTTACCCCGCGCAAAACGAAAAGTTGATGAATGCCGCCAATAAAAAAGGTGCGCATGTGATCGCGATGGATATGGTGCCACGCATCAGTCGCGCCCAGAAAATGGACGCATTGTCGTCGATGGCCAATATCGCGGGTTATCGCGCGGTCACTGAAGCGGCCAACAGTTTCGGGCGGTTCTTTACTGGGCAAATCACCGCTGCGGGCAAAGTGCCACCGGCAAAGATACTGGTTGTGGGTGCAGGCGTTGCGGGCCTTGCCGCTATCGGTGCCGCCCAGTCTATGGGGGCGATGGTCTATGCGTTTGATGTGCGCCCCGAAGTGGCCGAACAGATTGAAAGCATGGGCGCGGAGTTTGTATTTCTGGAGTTTGAAGAAGACCAGCAAGACGGTGCCACAACAGGTGGTTATGCCGCCCCATCCAGCCCGATTTTTCGCGAAAAGCAGCTGGAAAAGTTCCGTGAATTGGCACCAGAGATAGACATTGTCATCACCACAGCCCTGATCCCCGGCCGCGACGCGCCGAAATTGTGGCTGAAAGATATGGTCGCGATGATGAAACCGGGCTCGGTAATCGTTGATCTGGCCGCTGAACGTGGTGGCAACTGCGATCTGACCGTTGCAGACGAAAAGATCATCACCGATAACGGTGTCACCATCATCGGCTACACTGATTTGCCTGCACGCATGGCGGCACAATCCTCTACGCTTTATGCCACCAACATCCGCCATATGATGACAGACCTGACGCCCAAGAAGGACGGCAAGCTGAAGCATGATATGAAGGACGATGTTATTCGGGGGGCGACCGCGACCCATAAGGGTAAAATCACCTTCCCGCCACCGCCGCCCAAAATTCAGGCGATTGCGGCGCAAAAGCCCAAAGCCCCTGAAAAGACGGCGGACGAGATTAAAGCAGAAGAGGCAGCCGCCGCTTTGCAAGCCGGCAAACAACAAACCATGGTGCTGATCGGCGGGGGTCTGTTGATGCTGTTGATCGGGGCCTATGCGCCTGCGTCCTTTATGCAGCATTTCATCGTGTTCGTGCTGTCGTGTTTCATCGGTTTTCAGGTGATCTGGAAAGTCAGCCACGCGTTGCACACGCCGCTTATGGCCATTACCAATGCCATTTCGGGCATCATCATACTGGGGGCTTTGCTGCAAATCGGTGGTCACGGATTTATCGTCACCGTGCTGGCAAGTATCAGTATTTTGATCGCAACCATCAACATCGTCGGCGGCTTTATGGTCACGCGGCGCATGTTGCAAATGTTCCAAAAGTCTTGAGGAGAGTGATATGAGCGCAGGAATAGTCACCGCAGCATATATCGCTGCATCCGTATTGTTCATCCTTGCACTGGGCGGGTTAAGCAATCAGGAAAAAGCCAAACGGGCCGTATGGTTCGGCATTATCGGCATGGGAATTGCCGTATTCGCCACGGTGTTCGGGCCCCAAGTGGGCGGTTGGTCATATGCTTTGCTGATCCCCTTGATGGGCGTCGGCGCCTTCTTGGGGGCCGTTGTCGCCAAGCGGGTGGAAATGACCGAAATGCCGCAACTTGTGGCCGCATTGCACAGCTTTGTGGGCTTGGCGGCGGTCTTTATCGGGTTGAATTCCGACATGGTCGGCACCCACGGTCTGGTCGGGGCCGAGGTTGCGATCCACGAGGTCGAAATATTCATCGGGGTCTTTATCGGTGCGATCACCTTCACCGGATCAATCATCGCTTACGGTAAACTGGCAGGAAAAATTGATGGTAAAGCGCTTATATTGCCTGCACGCCACGCGCTGAATGCAGCCGGTGTCATTGTTAGCTTTATCCTGCTGACGATGTATATGGGCGATTCTGGCAGTTGGACATTATACCTGATGCTGATCATCGCTTTTGCCATCGGTGCCCACCTTGTGGCCGCCATTGGCGGGGCGGATATGCCCGTGGTTGTATCGATGCTGAATAGCTATTCAGGCTGGGCCGCGGCCGCAACAGGCTTTCTGTTAGGCAATGATCTGTTGATCGTTACGGGTGCGCTTGTGGGTTCCTCGGGTGCGATCCTGTCCTACATCATGTGCAAGGCGATGAACCGCAGTTTCATATCCGTGATCCTTGGTGGTTTTGGTGGTTCCACCGGTCCCGCGATGGAAATTGATGGCGAAATGATTGCAACCGATGCCGCCACAGTTGCTGCACAGCTAGAGGATGCATCCTCTGTGGTTATCGTGCCGGGCTACGGCATGGCAGTGGCACAAGCGCAGCAATCCGTGTCGGAACTGACACGGCGTTTACGGGCCAAGGGCAAGAATGTACGCTTCGGTATTCATCCCGTCGCGGGGCGTTTGCCGGGCCACATGAATGTGCTGCTGGCCGAGGC
>DAOUQS010000119.1 GCA_030625465.1 Amylibacter sp.
TCAACACCAACCAACAGGTTAATATCCACGCGGTTAACCTGTTTCACAGGGTCAAGACGATCAGGGCTGACATGCCAGACAAAAGCTTCGGCTGCCGTAAAATCAGGTGCTTCAAACGGCTTCGGGCTGATGCGTTCCAACGCGTCGGCAATCCGCCCTAAAGCATCATCATTCATCGTCATCGTCATCTTCGTCGTCGTAATAACCGTCTTCGCGCAATTTCTTTTCGCGTTTACGTTCTACAGCGGCGACCAGCTGAATGGAAATCTCGTACAGCATATAGACCACAACAAACAGGATCACCTGCGTCACAACATCAGGCGGCGTCACAATCGCGGCCAGTGTCAGAATGGCGACAACCGCGTATTTGCGCATGTTTTTCATGCCCTCGGCAGAAACCAGTCCCGCCATGCCCAAAAGCGTCATCAATACCGGCAGCTGAAAACACAGGCCAAAGGCAAAGATGAATTTCAGCGTCAGGTCCAGAATGTCCTGCACCCGTGGAATAAACGTATTGCCGGTCTCGCTAAGTCCGCCCACAGCCACAGAACCGTTTTCGGTAATGAAATCACTGAACCCGATAAAAAAGTTCATCGCCAAGGGCGTGACCGCGTAATGCGCAAATGCCGCACCGGTCATAAACAACATCGGTGACGCGACGATAAACGGTAAAAACGCACCCTTTTCGTTCTTATACAGACCGGGGGCTACGAAACGCCACAATTGAAAGGCAATCACCGGAAACGACAGGGCAAAGCCCATCAGCACCGAGATACGGAAGTAAACGAAAAAGTTTTCCTGCGCCGCAAAGGTGGAAAAATCGGGTTTCTGGCCATATGCAACCAGGACTTTCGCCGTTGGTTCCAGCAAAAAGGTCAACAAGGTCGGTGCGAAATAAAACGTCACCAATATGCCGACAATCAATGCAATGATCGAATAGATCAGCCGCGAACGCAGCTCGGTCAAATGCTCGATCAACGGTGCAGAGCTGTCCTCGATTTCAACATTTTCACTCATGCTTTAGCCTTGGATGCAGTCGATTTTTTTGCTGCCGGTTTCTTAGCCGCTGCTTTCTTTGCCGCCGGCTTTTTCGCCGGGGTAGATTTAGGCGCAGCAGCCTTTTTCACAGCCGGTTTCTTTGCCGCAGCCTTCTTAGCCGCTGGTTTTTTAGATGCGGTTTTTTTCGCAGCAGACTTTTTCGCCACCGTTTCAGGCGGCGCTACCGGCTCGCGGTCTTCGGCTGGCTTCGTGTCGCTACCGGCATAGGTCGTAGCATAATCCTTGACCTTGCCGCCGACACCCTTCAACGACAAGTCGTCCTTGATGTCAGCCGCTTTCTTCACACTGTCCGCTAAATCCTTGATACCGCTTTGGTCTGCCGCTTCATTCATCGCAGACTGGAAATCGCGTGCCATGCCGCGCGCCTTGCCCACAAAGTTACCCACTTTGCGAAACATCATCGGCAAATCCTTCGGCCCGACAACGATCAACGCCACCACACCGATGATCATCAATTCGGACCATCCAATATCAAACATCGCTTACGCCTTCATAACGCAAAAGGGCGTTTCAGCTCTTTTCGGTTTTGTCTTCTTCAGGGGTAATATCTTTTGCGGTTTCAGAAGCATCTTCAATCGCGTTATCAATATCGTCCTTGCCTTCTTTGACGCCCTTCTTGAACGCGGTGATGCCTTTACCGACCTCACCCATCAGGCTGGACACTTTACCGCGGCCAAACATCAATAGAACAACAACGGCGATCAGGATCAGGCCAGGCAGGCCGATATTCTGAATAAACAGAGGTGTGTGCAGAAACATTCAAATTCTCCCAAAGTGGTCACAAAGCAATTTATCGCTTCGTATTTTATCTCATCGACATACACTTATGGATTTTTTCAGGAAGGTTCAAACCGAAAAACCGCCTTTACCTGATAAATATCGCCGCAGCCTGAAATTTATACTTACTTTTTAAACAAAAAGCAGCGATCACGGCGCATTGACAGCCACATCGCGGTGTCGACATTGGGTAGAAACACCCCCGGCACCAATACCATCAATATACTGCGGTCATAATCCATCGTAAATTCCACAAGGCTTTGATGCCCCAGATAACGTGCGCGCTTCACTTTTCCGCGCGCCGGCACCCCGTCTGAAACCGTCGGGTTGGGCCCACGACCGTTACGGTCGAAATCCAGCTTCAGGTGTTGCGGCCTAATGATAATCTCGACCTGGGTGCCATCCACCATGCCCGGCGTCAAAAACTGCCCGAACGGCGTTTCGGTCAGCGCGTTCGTCACCGTCCCCTCAATCACATTGATATCCGAGAAAAAGCCCGCCGCCTGCCTGTCCACAGGTGCGTTATACATATTATAAGGTGCCCCGGCCTGCACAATCTTGCCATTGCGCATCAGGGCAATGCGGTCAGCCATGCGCATAGCCTCTTCTGGTTCATGCGTCACCATCAACACGGCGGTATTTTCCGCTTTCAAAAGTTCCAGCGTGGCATCGCGCACATCATCGCGCAGCCGGTCATCCAGCCCGGAAAACGGTTCATCCATCAGCATCACTTGCGGTTTCGGCGCCAATGCGCGCGCCAACGCCACCCGCTGTTGTTCCCCGCCAGATAACTGGTGCGGATATTTATGCGCGTACCCTTCAAGTTCGACCTTGTGCAATAAATCCACCACCCGGGCTTTTTTATCGGCCCGTGACCCATGCAGGCCAAACCCCACATTGCGTTCCACATCCAGATGCGGGAACAGGGCGAAATCCTGAAACATCAGGCCAATTTTGCGCAGCTCTGGCGGCATATGGCCCGTTTCATCCGATACCACATGCCCGTCGATCAACACAGAACCAGAGGTCTGCCGGTCCACCCCTGCGGCAATCCGCAAAGTTGTGGATTTGCCGCAACCTGACGGCCCCAACAGGCAAGTGACCTCACCCGGGGCCAACGTCAGCGACAGGCCATCGACCACAACCGCACCGTCATAAGTGCGGGTAATATCATGCAATTCCAGTTTATTGGCAGGCATCAAAGGTTTTGGCCTTATTCAGTTGTCTATCCGACCCTTTTTATCGGGTACTCACCTGCCCCTATCAGCCTCATGCCCGACGGGCAAGCTTTCCTTGGGTCGCAAGCCCGATTAAACCTGCGGCAAAACCAACCGCCAGAACCGCAATACAGATATACAAAAGCTGATCATATTTATGTGGGCCGTCGAAAAACAACTTCACGAACTCTGTGCCACGATACATATAGGCCACCGCCCCTGAAACTGCCGCACCATAAGCCACAAGAAACGACCAAAGCGGCACCACACGGTTAAACACAAAAGCCAGCACCAGAACCGGCGTCAAAAACATCGACGCTGTCCCCGAAACCGCGACCGCATCAAACAGGGTCTTGTTACCCCAAAGCGTCAGCAAAGCACCTGCGGCCATGAAACCGAACATCGCAATACGCCCACTCATAACCGTACGCGGAGCCGCCTTAAACTCATCGATCACCAAACGCGCCGCAGACGCCAGCGCACTGTCCAGCGTCGACATTGCCGACACCAACAAGGACGCCGCGATCAAGAAATACACGGTCGGGCCAAACATAACCTGCCAAGTTCCCAGCAACTGGTTTTCGTAAGCGGCACCGATAATCCCTGCCTGAATACCGAACATGCCAAAACCGAAAATACAGATAGATGACAGCCAGAACGCATGCAGGAAACTTTTTCGCGTCGTCACCTCATCAGCAATAAAACCGCGATCCATCATCACCGGATCATGGGCGGGGTAGGAAAACACCTGCAAAAAGGCAACCGCAACAAGTATCCAGCCCGGACGACTGGCTTGCTCATGCACACCGCTTGCCGTAAAAATCGCCCCGAAAGAAAACCCTTCGCCGAAAATCATCACGCCCAAAGCTAGTACAAATACAACTAAAAATATGATCATCTGCATCACATCAGTGCGTAAACTTGCACGAAGCCCACCTAATGCCGAATATGTCAGACCGACAACAGCCAACGCGATTATCGCACCGGCCTTAGCCCATGCCAGTTCCGGAAATGCCGCCGAGAAGATCAGACCGACCACAATAAGATTGGCAAAAACCTCTGACAGCAACCGCAGGGCCACGATGATATTATAGGCCACATGTCCGACCCGGCCAAAGTTATCACCCAGCCAGTCCTGCACCGATCGCGCCCCGCGCGACCGCATTTGCCCGACAATATACATCCCCGTCAGGAAGCTTAAATAATAAGCCGTATAGGCCAATGTTCCGGCAAAACCGTAGAAGTATCCCAGTATCGCCGCGTTCATCAAGGAACGCGCGAATATCCATGTTGTCACCTGACTTAACACCAGCATCCATAGGCTTGGCTGCACCCCTTTTCCGGATGTGCCGTCAAAAAAACCTTTGACCGATATCTTGCGTGGCGAGATCACCAAACTGATAACCGTTACCGCCCCCAGAAAGTAAACCAGTGCCATTGGTTCTGCTAAAAATTCCATTGCTCGTACCCCGTATTTTCATTTTTCCCCGCAATACACGAGATGCCGGTGATTACGAAAGTATTTCACCAAGCTGACAGAACTGTGACAGATATTACATCGTTGAAACCGTCGCCCCGCCGTCCAGCAATACGTTTTGCCCGATCATATAACCGACATATTGCGAGCACATGAATGCGCAAGTCGCCCCGAACTCATCCGCCTGACCATAACGCCCCGCAGGAATTGTCGCACACCGCTGCGCCTTGACCGCATCCATGCTTAAGTTCTTGGCCTTGGCATTACCGCTGTCTAGGGAAACAGCCCTGTCAGTGGCATGAATGCCCGGCAGCAGGTTGTTAATCGCCACCCCGTGTTTTGCCACATCGCGCGCGGTACCGGCCACATAACCCGTCAAACCGGTGCGCGCCGTATTCGACAGGCCCAAAACCCCGATCGGCCCCTTAACCGATTGTGACGTGATATTGACCACACGCCCCCAGCCCTGTTCGATCATGCCGGGCAACGTCGCCTTCATCAATGCAATCGGCGTCAGCATATTGGCGTCCATCGCCTTGATGAAATCCTCGCGTTCCCAGTCAGACCAGTGCCCGGGGGGCGGCCCGCCGGCGTTTGTTACTAAAATATCCACATGCCCCGCCGCATCCAGCACGGCGGCGCGTCCCGCGTCCGTCGTGATATCACACGCCACCGCTGTTACATCCACGCCGTGCGCACGCAACTTGTCCGCCGCCTGCACCAAAGGCCCTTCGGTGCGCGCACAAATCACCAGATTAACCCCGGCCTTGGCCAGACTTTCAGCACAGCCAAACCCCAAACCCTTGCTTGCCGCACAAACAATCGCGGTTTTCCCTTTAATTCCTAAATCCATAACATCGATTCCCTTTATGTGTTTTCCGATACGATAACGATTTTACGGACAAGATAAAGCAAGCCAAACTTATAACTTCCTTTACCACCCCACCCAGTCCCAACCGTAACAAAAGCCCCTCCCCGACTCCCCCCGCAGGGGGAGGGGCTGCGCGGCCTTACCACGCTCGATTGTTTAAATACTCTGACCCCGATCAAACTTGGCGACCTTATAACCCCCGTCAATCTTCCCCAGCTTCCCGCCTTTAATCCTTTGTAGAAAAACCATGAACCAATGGTGTCGTGCGCATTTCATGACCTAATACAGACACTCATTTCTTGCCCTTTGCCCAAACCTTACCTATATGAACCCATATGTTAGATCAGACCTTGAACCAGCCCGTTTTGCCGCCCGAAATTGACCGCCGGCGCACCTTTGCCATCATCAGCCACCCTGATGCGGGCAAGACCACATTGACGGAAAAATTCCTGCTTTATGGCGGTGCTATCCAGATGGCAGGACAAGTCCGCGCCAAGGGTGAAGCACGACGCACGCGATCTGATTTCATGCAGATGGAAAAGGATCGCGGCATATCCGTATCGGCCTCTGCCATGTCGTTTGAATATAAGGATTACTGGTTCAATCTGGTGGACACACCGGGCCACGCGGATTTCTCGGAAGATACCTACCGCACACTAACGGCCGTAGACGCCGCCGTGATGGTTATTGATGGCGCCAAAGGTATTGAAAGCCAGACGCAAAAACTGTTTGAGGTGTGCCGTATGCGCAACATGCCGATCCTGACTTTTTGTAATAAAATGGATCGCGAAAGCCGTGATACTTTTGAAATTATTGATGAAATTCAGGAAAATCTGGCGATAGATGTATCCCCCGCCAGCTGGCCCATCGGTGTGGGCCGTGATTTTATAGGCTGTTACGATATGCTGAACGACCGTCTTGAATTGATGGATCGTGCCGACCGTAATGTGGTCTCGGAAAGTATCCAGATCAACGGTCTGGATGACCCCAAACTGGCCGAACATATCCCCGCAGAGCTGCTGGAAAAACTGCTGGAAGAGGTCGAAATGGCCCGAGAACTGCTGCCGGCACTTGATCA
>DAOUQS010000341.1 GCA_030625465.1 Amylibacter sp.
GATCGACCTCAACGTGCCAGCATAACTGCGCGGCGCTCCATATGTGTTTGCACCCTGCAGAGATCGCCAGATTTGCGTTGGGCACAATGCCCTGATGCAGCAACACATAATCCGTTTCAATCTGCGCCCAGTGCTTGCCCTTTTTATATTTCACGGCCTCAACTGCGTTTGTGCCAATGCACTTCACATCATCAACCCCGCGTATAAACGGAATACCCGCCGCGCGTAATTCCTTGATCCAGCGCTGGCCTTTGGTCAACGCACCATACTGTGACAAGGCAGAAGGCAGGAACGGCAATGCGCGCAGCCAGTTGCCCCGTGGTGTAGTGTCAAGGATCGCCTTTATCGGCACCCCCGCCCGCAGATATTGATGCGCGACAAGATACAGCAATGGGCCGGTCCCTATAAAAACAGCATCGGGCATCAAGACCCCGCCTGATTTTAATGCCACTTGGGCCGCACCCGCACCCATAACCCCCGGCAATGTCCAGCCAGGAACAGGAAAAGGTCGCTCGGTTGCACCTGTCGCAATGATGATCTGGTCTGCGGTTATCAGATGCGAGGTACCGTTTATAGAAACCCCGATTTCACGTTCGGTGGAAATTTGCCAGACGGTTGCGCCTGTGATGTGATCGGCATTGCAGGCATCAAGTTTTTCAACCAAATCCAGCCCGTGATAATATTCGGCACCTAAAATGCTTTTGTCCGCCAAGCGTTGTTGTGCAACCCCACGATAAATTTGTCCGCCTGCCGCAGATTTTTCATCAAGTAATATGACAGAGGCACCATGATTTGATGCGTTAATGCAAGCTGCCATACCGGCAGGTCCTGCACCAATTACAACAATATCATAGTGCCTTCTCATATGGGCGCCCAAGCCGCTATTATATCTTTTGCGCCGTTCTGGCGACTTACCTGCATACCTTCAACAACCTCAGTCATGCAGGCCTGAATATTGGCAACGCCGTCAATTTCCACAAGGCAATCAAAACAGACGCCCATCATGCAATAAGGGCCGCGCGCGGCATTGCTTATCGCCGTTTGGCGTAGATTTCGATGCCCGGCAGCCAGCAGGGCTGTCGCCACACTGTCGCCCTGACAGGCGTTTAATATTGTGCCCTCAAAAGTGAAACTCACTTTGGGTGTATTGATTTGATCAAGGCGTCGCATGCTTATGTGGCCCCGGATCAGGCTTGCCCGAATTCAGGCGCATCCATTTTCTTTGAGGCACGCACTTGCTGGATCAAAACCGGCAGTGCCAGCATCAAGGAATAAAGGTCGGTTTTCAGACCCGGTGCCACCATCATGATCGCCGCAAACCCCATAAGGAACCGCATTGATTTTGGCATAGGCGCAATCATATAGGCGCTGATGGCGGTCGCCATCATAACAATGCCAAGCGCACATGTGACCACGGTTTCAAAAAATGCGGCCCAGGTGAAATATTCATCCAGCACAATCAGCATGGCTGGCGAATAAACAAACACCATCGGCACCATCAGTTTGGCCATGCCAAACGAAAACGCGGCAACACCGGTTTTGAATGGATCAGCCCCCGCAATGCCCGCAGCGGCATAGGCCGAGGTACAAACGGGCGGTGTGATTTCGGAAATCACGCCGTAATAAAGCACAAACAGGTGTGACGCCAAAGGTGGCACGCCAAGATCAGCCAAGGCTGGTTGGGCAACTGTAGCCAGCATGATATAAAGCGCTGTTGTCGGCAGGCCGGCGCCCATCATGATGCAGGTCATGGCAATAAGAACCAAAGAGACAAACAGGGTTATCTCTGGCAGTGAAATATTTACCAGCGGGATCCAGTCGATCATCGGCAACAGGTTTTCGGAAATACCCAAAGCACCATTGGTCACCATAAAGCCCAGACGAAAGCCAAGGCCGGTGGAGTTTACCACGCCAACAACGATACCAATCGCGGCACAGACGGCCCCAACTGACAGGGCATATTTAACACCCAATGCGCAACCATCCAGAACATCGCGTACCGACAGGCGGTGCATCGGGTT
>DAOUQS010000411.1 GCA_030625465.1 Amylibacter sp.
ATGGGGGTATTCAGCATGGGCATGATCGTGGTGATGGTGGTCGTGCCCGTTTGCATGGTCGTGATCATGGTGGTGGTGATCGTCCAGATACAGGCGGCATTCGCCGGTGCAAAAGGTATCGCAGCGTTCGCAATCTTCCACATTTGATCCCGGTGCTTCGGCCCCTTGGCCTTCCACATGGTGGTGATGGCTTTCTTGTGGTGCGCCGACCTCATGTTCAAAACCCAAAATCTGGGTGCGGTATTTACATACGGCACAGTTATCGGGGGGTATTTCACCGACCTGTTCGGTGATGCGTTCGGCGAAGGTTTCAATCACTTTATCATGGTCGTTCAGGTAAGCGGCTTTGACAAATTCTATGGCCGGATATTTACCTGCACATTTATCGGTAAAGCCGTAAATTCGGTCGATCAGGATGCCTGAAAACAGGAAGTACGGGAATACAATAACGCGTTTATAGCCCAGCTTGGCGACGTGATCCAAACAGGGTTCGACCAGCGGAAAGGTCACGCCGGAATAGCCCACTTCGCACCAACCAAATCCGAAACCTTCCCACAGCATGCGGGCAATTTTGGATACGTTGGCATTGGCATCAGGGTCGGATGCGCCGCGTCCGATCACAACAAGGGCGGTTTGGTCCAGCGGCACTTCGCCCTGATCGGCATTGGCTTTATCAACGGCCTCTTGAATGCGGGCACCTGCCGCCGCGATCATCTTGGGGTCAACACCCAGTTCGCGACCATAAAGCACTTCGATATTGTTTTCGGCGGCGTATTTGTTCAGCACTGTGGGGATGTCATTCTTGGAATGCATCGCGGCAAACAACATGCCGGGAACCGCCAGAATTTTGGTACAGCCCTGATCGCGCAGCTTATCCAGACCGACACGGATCACCGGATTGGCAAATTCCAGATAGCCGTATTCCACCGGCCATTCGGGCGGCAGGTAGGCCGGCAATCTTTTCGCCAGCACCGAAAATTCGGCAACCGCATCTTCACTGCGCGAACCATGCCCGCAAATCATTACCCCGATTTTTTCGTGTGTGTGTGTCATACACTGCTCCTTATCCATCAACAGAAAGGGGGTGTATTTTCCCGACGATGTTTTCTTGCATCCCCTACTTGGGTCAACGCGCAAAAACGCTCCTTTCCGGCCCACTGGGCTTCGTCTGAAACCCGTATAGGCCCGCCCCCGAAGACTTGCAATCCAAATTCCGTCCTATTGCGCGCGGCGCACGACATTTGATTGTTGCAAGATC
>DAOUQS010000259.1 GCA_030625465.1 Amylibacter sp.
GATGCCTGCAAAGCACACACCCTGCATTCCGCCCAGATCAGGGCTTGGAACAAGGCTAATCCCCGCCTATAAGGCCCTTGTAAGCAAACTTTAGGCAAACCTTATGCGCACAGCGAAAATAGCCCGTGATACGGCGGAAACCAAGATCAGTGTCGAGATCAATCTTGATGGTACCGGCATTTATGACAACGAAACCGGTGTGGGCTTTTTTGACCACATGCTGGATCAATTGTCGCGCCACGCGCTGATTGACATGAAAATCCGCGCCAAGGGCGATTTGCACATTGATGACCACCACACGGTGGAAGATGTGGGGATCGCACTGGGTAAGGCCCTGACCAAAGCGGTGGGCGACAAGAAGGGCATCAACCGTTATGGGTCATGCCTGCTGCCGATGGATGACGCACTTGTGCGTACGGCTTTGGATATTTCCGGGCGGCCCTATCTGGTTTGGAATGTTGAAATGCCAACTGCCAAGATCGGCAACTTTGACACCGAGTTGGTACGCGAATTTTTCACAGCATTCGCGATGCAAGGCGGCTTGACCCTGCATGTGGAAGCTTTGGATGGTTTCAACAGTCACCACATTGCTGAGGCCGCGTTCAAATCCGTGGCGCGCGCGTTGCGTGTGGCCTTGGAGGTTGATCCGCGCAAAGCGGATGCCATTCCTTCGACCAAAGGGACTTTGTCCGAATGACCACTGTCATTGTCGATTACAACTCTGGTAATCTGCGCTCTGCCGAAAAAAGCTTTCAACGCATGGCGCTGGAACTGGATGCGGGCGATATAATCGTGTCAGCTGATCCTGATGTGGTGCGCCGCGCCGACCGCGTGGTGTTGCCCGGTGTGGGGGCCTTTGCCGATTGCAGGCGCGAACTGGGTGCCATTGACGGCTTGTTCGGCGCTTGCGCTGAACAGGTGCAATCTGGCAAGCCGTTCATGGGAATTTGTGTGGGGATGCAGATGATGGCCACTTGGGGTCGTGAACACGGCGACCACAAGGGTTTTGACTGGATCAAGGGCGAGGTGGTGAGACTTGCACCTGACGATAAAAGTCTGAAAATCCCGCATATGGGCTGGAATGCGCTGGATAATATCGTGCCGCACCCTGTGTTTGACGGGATTGCAAACGGGGATCACGTGTATTTCGTACACAGCTATCATTTGATGCCTGATAATGCGGATGATTTGCTGGCAACGGTGGATTACGGCGGAGCAATCACTGCGGCTGTCGGGCATGATAATATCATCGGCACACAGTTTCACCCGGAAAAAAGCCAATCAACCGGCTTGCGATTGATTGGCAATTTTTTGCAGTGGAAACCGTAAGGGCAGGGTTTCAGACGGGGTGGTGGCTAGAGCTTGAAAGAGTTTGCACCAATTTAAGCCGATTAAATCAGTAAACTAGTTTAGTAGTTTATCTATGCTAATCGATTGTTATTACTAAATAAATAAATAAATGTTATGTCTGGCTATGGAGAAATCCTCGCAGCCAGACATAGCTTATAAAAAAACGGTGCATGAAAACCATACACCGCTGTAATTTTTATGTGTATGGGTTTTAGTTGACCCGTGTCCATGAACCACCATCACGGCACATCCACAAAATGCAACCTTGGACGGCCAGATTGTTGCCGTTCAACTGCATTTTTGATTTGTAGGTTTTGTCGCGGTCTGGGGCCCATATTTTACCGCCATCATAAGCCCCGTCACCTTGGTTGGTCATATCCCAGATGATGTTTTTGCCGATATTATCTTGCGTGCCTTTGCTGCCGTCTGAATTAAAAGACTTCACCAGTTTACCGCAGATTGTTGATCCGCATTGCGTGACTTCAATGTGGCCGTAGTTGCCATTGTCATCGTTTGATGTTTGCCATGTGCCAAGCACGGCATCAGCCGCCAGTACAGGTGTCGAAATTAGAACCGCTGCTGCGATTATAGCTAGTTTTTTCATGAATAATCCTCCCTATTCAAAGTTAACTTGCAAAATTACGCCTTGTGACGTCAAGAGGAACGTTAGGTTACATCACGGCTTTGCAAAACCTTGCCTATCAGGTATCACGCTAGCGACTCTTTTTATACAGGCGAAAACCATGATCCTTTATCCCGCGATTGATTTGAAAGACGGCAACTGTGTACGGCTTTATAAAGGCGAGATGGATCAGGCCACGGTGTTTAATGATAACCCTGCGGCCCAAGCTCTGGCATTTGCCAAGGCAGGGTGCGAATGGTTGCATCTGGTTGACCTGAACGGGGCGTTTGCAGGCGAACCTGTGAATGCAGCCCCGGTCGAGGCAATTTTGAAAGCGGTTGATGTGCCAGCACAGTTAGGTGGCGGTATCCGCGACTTGGCCACGATTGAGGCTTGGCTGGAAAAAGGCCTGACACGGGTTATTCTGGGCACGGTCGCGGTGGAAAATCCCGATCTGGTGCGTGAGGCGGCGCGCAAATTTGAGGGTCATGTGGCTGTCGGCATTGACGCGCGAAACGGCATGGTCGCAACACGCGGCTGGGCGGAAAAAACTAATGTGAACGTCACGGACTTAGCGCGCCAGTTTGAAGACGCGGGCGTGGCCGCGATCATCTACACCGACATCAACCGAGACGGTGCGATGCAAGGCCCGAATGTGGCGGCCACGGCAGCCTTGGCCCATGCGGTTAGCATACCTGTGATTGCGTCAGGCGGGGTGTCTTCGATGGCAGACCTGCGGGCGTTGAAGGATTGTGGCGCGCCGCTGGACGGTGCGATTTCGGGGCGTGCGTTATATGATGGTATGATCAATGTGCCTGAAGCGGCAGCACTTTTGAAAGGCTGAACCCATGCTGAAAATCCGTATCATTCCCTGTTTGGACGTCAAAGACGGCCGCGTGGTCAAAGGCGTCAACTTTGTTGATCTGATTGATGCAGG
>DAOUQS010000278.1 GCA_030625465.1 Amylibacter sp.
TTTACTTCTGCGCCAGACCACATCTTCCGCAGTTTGCGCCCATTCGTTATTCATCAGCCAGTAAACCTCGACCTCGGTCAGTCCGGCACCAAAGTTTTTGCCCATCTGTTTGGCCGATGTCATGCCTTTCAGCATTTCCGAGGCCTGCGTTCCATATGCCTTGAACATGCGCCGCACCTGATCTTCGTCCAGAAACGGAAAATCCCAGCGGAACTGGGCGATTAGTTCGTCTTTTTGTTGCAGGGCAAAATCACCGCCGGGCAGATGGGCGTGATGGGTCCATGCCTTATTGATCATGCTGGTAAAGGGGGCCAGTTCTGCCACCACCTCTTCTGCCAGTTTGCGATAGGTTGTGATTTTGCCGCCAAAGATGTTGATCAACGGGCTTTCGTCTATTTGGCGGACTTTAATTTCGTAATCTCGCGATGCGGATTTGGCATCACCGTCTTCGCTATCGTTTAGCGGGCGCACACCGGCATAAGTCCAGACGATATCTTCGGGTGTGATTTTCTTTTTGAAGTTCTTGGATACGACTTCGCATAGATACGCGGCCTCTTCCGGGCTGCATTGCGGGTTCGCCGGATCACCTTCGTGATCGGCATCCGTGGTGCCGATCAAGGTGAAATCATTTTCATAAGGGATAGTGAACACCAACCGGCCATCCGCGATCTGGAAGAAATATGCACGGTCGTGGTCATAGATTTTCGGCACCACAATATGCGAGCCGCGTACAAGGCGGATATTTTCAGAGGTTTCGGACTGTAGCTGATCCTCAATGATGGATTTCACCCAAGGGCCGCCTGCATTGATCAGAACACGGGCCCGAATTTTTTTGGTTTTGCCAGTGCTTAAATCTTTTGCACTGGCAACCCATTGGCCGTCTTTTGGTGTGGCCGAAGTAAAGCGCGTGCGCACCATAATGTTGGCACCGCGATCGGCGGCATCACGTGCGTTCAGCACCACAAGACGCGCGTCATCAACGGCACAATCGGAATATTCGAACCCGACTTTAATCGCGTCATCCAGCGGTGCGCCTAAGGGGCCTTTGGTCAGGTTGATAGTTTTCGTTGGCGGCAGTAATTTGCGGCCGCCGATATAGTCGTAAATAAACAACCCCGCCCGCAGCATCAGCTTGGGACGCATGCCCTTAAGGTGTGGAATGACAAAACGCATTGGCCATGCGATATGCGGCATGTTGCGCAACAGAACCTCGCGTTCGATCAGGGCTTTCTTGACCAGACCGAATTCGTAGTATTCCAGATAGCGCAAACCGCCGTGAAACAGCTTGGTGGACGAAGACGATGTTTCGCCCGCTAAATCGCCTTGCTCGACCAGTGCCACCTTCAGACCGCGCCCGACCGCGTCGCGCGCCACGCCGCAACCATTCACGCCGCCACCTATTACCAAAACGTCGTATTGTTCCATTTGGATTGTCTCTTATCTTGTGTTCGGGGCGAACCTAGACCTGCCTTTGTGATCAGTCACCCTGTTTTTTCCAATTCGCTTGATTTTGACGCTAGGTTCCAACAAAGTAACACCAAATTGATCGGAGATACATCATGAAAACACGCGCCGCTGTCGCCCTTGAGGCTGGGAAACCGCTTGAGATAATGGAAGTGAACCTTGAGGGCCCGAAAGCGGGTGAGGTTCTGGTCGAGATTAAAGCCACGGGAATTTGCCACACAGATGAATTTACCCGCTCGGGTGCTGATCCCGAAGGCTTGTTTCCGGCGATTTTAGGGCATGAAGGTGCGGGTGTTGTTGTGGAATGCGGGCCGGGTGTCAAAGACTTGAAAGTCGGCGATCATGTGATCCCTTTGTACACGCCGGAATGCCGGACATGTGATTACTGTCTGAACCCTAAAACTAACCTGTGCCAGTCTATTCGCGCAACGCAGGGCCAAGGGTTGATGCCTGACGGTACTAGTCGTTTTTCAATGTTGGACGGCACACCGATCCTGCATTACATGGGCTGTTCAACTTTTGCCAATCACACGGTTCTGCCGGAAATTGCATTGGCCAAAGTTCGCAAAGACGCGCCGTTCGATAAAATCTGTTACATCGGTTGCGGTGTGACCACGGGCATCGGTGCGGTGATTAACACGGCCAAGGTCGAAATCGGCAGCACCGCGATTGTGTTTGGGCTGGGCGGTATCGGTCTGAACGTGGTGCAGGGTTTGCGTCTGGCGGGGGCCGATCAAATTGTTGGCGTTGATCTGAATGACGGCAAGGTTGAAATGGCAACACGGTTCGGCATGACCGACTTTGTCAATCCGTCCAAAGTCAGCGGTAACTTGGTCGAACATCTGGTTGCCCTGACAGGTGGCGGTGGTGATTATACCTTTGACGCAACCGGCAATGTTGCCGTGATGCGCACCGCACTGGAAGCGGCACACAAAGGTTGGGGCGAAAGCATTATCATCGGGGTTGCCCCTGCAGGCGCCGAGATCAGCACCCGCCCGTTCCAACTGGTTACCGGCCGTGTTTGGCGTGGCACCGCATTTGGCGGCGCACGCGGGCGCACCGATGTGCCGAAAATTGTTGACTGGTACATGGACGGCAAGATTGAGATTGATCCGATGATCACCCACAAGCTATCGCTGGAAGACATCAACAAGGGCTTTGATCTGATGCACGAAGGCAAATCTATTCGTGCCGTGGTGGAGTTTTAGGGTCTTTTTATGGAGCATTATAACCTAATCGTTATCGGCAGCGGCCCTGCGGGGCGTGCAGC
>DAOUQS010000049.1 GCA_030625465.1 Amylibacter sp.
ATCCTGCGTGAGGCGCCCGGCATTATGGTGATCGATAAGCGCGAAGACGGTGGCTATATCACGCCTGCGGAATGTGTGGGCGAGTTTGCCACATATATCAGCCGTATCCGTCAGGACAGCACGATTGAAAACGGCATCAACCTGTGGTGCGTGTCCGACAACCTGCGCAAAGGGGCCGCTTTGAACGCGGTTCAAATCGCGGAATTGCTTGGCCGCAAGGTTCTGAAGAAGGGTTGATTTTGCAAGGTGTGGGCTAAGGCCCGCCCGACAGATCAAGTCTATTGCCCCGTTGCCGTTATTTCGGCAGCGGGTTTTTTGTTAAACCTGTTCGAAAACCGCGCTTTTGGGATTATAGGCTTCCAGCCCGCCGCCGCGAATATCCATCCATAAGCCGTGCAGCGCCAGATCCTCGGATTCGATGCGGTCTTTGACAAACGGGAAGGTCATCAGGTTTTCAAGTGACACCAGAACGCATTCGCGTTCCAGCGCACTGATCTGTTCTTCGCGCGTGCCGCCCTTGGCTGCAACCCGGTCATAGCCGTCGCGCAGGATGTCCATCCAGCGACCGACAAAGCTGGTGGCTTCTTCCAGTTCCGGGGCTTTTCCCGAACACATGTCATGGCAGCCGTTAATACCGCCGCAATGCGAATGGCCGATGACCATGATATTGGTGACGCCCAAAGCGGTAACGGCGTATTCCACGGCGGCAGATGTGCCGTGGTGGTCACCGTCGGGTGAAAATTCAGGCACAAGGTTTGCGATGTTGCGGTGGATAAAGAACTCGCCCGTTTCGGCGCCGAAAACGGATGTGACATGCATGCGGCTGTCACAGCATGAAATCACCATCGTGCGCGGATGCTGGCCGCTGTCGACCAGCTTTGCGAACCACGCCTTGTTTTCCTGAAATTGCGTCGCGCGCCAACCGTGATAGCGGTTAATCAAAAATGAAGGCAGGGGTTTGATATGTTTCATGGTTACGCCTTGCTCCTATAGTCCCGTCAATTTTCCTAGATTTGTTTGTACAATACAAGGGTTGCGAACGGTTTGGTTAGTCTTTCTTTTGCGATCATCGGCTAGCGTGTGCAAGGGGTTCTTGTGAATGGTATAATAAATGGCGGAAATTATTGCGTTTCGATCGGAAGAGACGCCAAAGTTGAATTATCCAGAGATTGAAATCTTGCTGAATGCAATGGGTATTAGGCAGGGATTGCGGGTGTTCGAGCGGGCCATGTTCGAAATATCCGACAAACTATGCCAACTGGAATTGGCGGTCTATGACGGGGATGTGCAAACTGCCAGGCGTTGTGCGAAAAGCCTGCGCACATTAAGTCCGCAGATCGGGTTGGAAAGTCTGGCGCATGTTGCTGGTGATATGATCAATGCGATTGATTGTAATGATCCGGCTGTATTGCCGGTGATATGTCACCGCATGGTGTGCCTTGGCGAGGCCAGCCTGTTCCAGCTGTCCGAATTGCCACGGGTTTTGCCGGACAAATAAGCTATGGCTTGAAGCGGGGATGAAATCGGGTAGGATTGCCGAAAAGGATGCCCGAATGCCCCCGAAATTTACAGGTAAAACCCAAAAAGCAATTCCGATTGATTTTATTTCCAGTGACGGGCTGAAACAATGGCTGGCCGCGAAGCCCGAGGCATTAAAGACCTGGGTTAAGGCCAGCGGGTTCAGCGCCGGTTTGGGGCAGGTTTTAACCGTGCCGGATGCAGACGGGAATATAAAGCGGGTTCTGGCCGGTTGGGGTGACGCGGATGCGCGTGGGCGCGGGCGGTACTGGGCGGCTTCAATTGCGATGAAATTACCCAAAGGTGTGTATGAATTCAGCACGGGATTGAAAGCGGCCGAGCAAGAAGAGGCCAGTCTTGCCTGGCTTTTAGCGCAATATGCGTTTGATCGTTATAAAGTGAAATCAGGCGCAAAGGCGCGGTTGAAGCCGGGTAAGAACATTGATGTGAAGCGGTTGGAAACGCTGGCAGCAGGCGAGTTTCTGACCCGTGATCTGATCAATATACCAGCATCCGATATGGGGCCGAATGCACTGGAAGCGGCGTTTCAAAAGCTGGCGAAAACCCATAAGGCCAAGGTTTCGGTTATTAGCGGCGCGGCCCTGCTGAAAAAGAATTTTCCGATGATACATGCGGTTGGGCGTGCGTCCGATCAGGCGCCGCGTTTGCTGGATATGACATGGGGGCTTGCAAGCCATCCGAAGGTGACTTTGGTGGGCAAGGGCGTGTGTTTCGATACGGGTGGTTTGAACATCAAGCCCGGACCATCAATGGGGTTGATGAAAAAAGATATGGGCGGTTCGGCCACGGTTATGGGCCTTGCACATATGATCATGGCGTTGAAGCTGAAGGTGCGTTTGCGGGTGCTGGTGCCCGCGGTTGAAAACGTGATTTCCGCCAACGCGTTTCGCCCGCAGGATGTTTTGACATCGCGCAAAGGTTTGACGGTGGAAGTGAACAATACCGATGCCGAAGGGCGGCTGGTTCTGGCCGATGCGCTGGCCTATGGCGATGAGGCCAAACCCGATCTTATGGTCTGTATGGCGACACTGACGGGTGCGGCGCGTGTTGCACTTGGGGCTGATATACCGCCATTTTTCACCGATAGTGATAAGTTGGCGACGGTTATTGCCAAAGCCGCAGTGCAAGAGGCCGATCCTTTGTGGCGTTTGCCGTTCTGGGACCCTTACGAGCCTGAGATAGAGCCGGATGTGGCTGATCTGGACAATGCGCCGAAGGGTGGTTTTGGCGGTGCGATCACGGCGGCCCTGTTTTTACGGCGATTTGTGCAAGATGCCGGTGATTTTGTGCATCTTGACCTATATGGCTGGACGCCCAGCGCCAAGCCCGGGCGTAGCAAAGGCGGTGCTTGCCAGTCGGCGCGCGCGATGTTGCGGGTGATCGAACGGGAGTATTGCAATGAATGATCCGCGACGGTTTCCGTGTAACGGGCGTGTGGCGCATGAAAGCCTGAAAGGGCAAGTTAAAGATGTGCGATATGTGCCGGGGCAGTTAATGCAAATCGGTGCGCCTGTTGCCGGGTTGTTTAATGCGCCTGAAGCAGGGCTTGCGCGCCAGGTGATGTTTGGTGAAGGGTTTCTGGTTTTAGAGCGTGATGTGGAAACCGGATATGCCTATGGCCAGTGTGTTTTTGATGATTATGTGGGCTATATCAAATCGGATGAATTGGCAGCAGCATATGTGGCAACACATAAAGTGAAGCGGCTTAATGCGCATGTCTATCCCGAAGCTAATATGAAAACCGTGCCGTTGATGGCCCTGCCCATGGGTGCTTTGCTGGATGTGACATCTATAAAAGACGGGTTCGGGGCGCTTGCAACGGGTGGGTTTATACCTGAACAGGCGATCGGGACGCTGGACGCTTATGCGCAAGATGCGGTTTCAGTTGCTGAAGAGTTTCTGGGTACAGCCTATTTATGGGGCGGGGATAGTTATCAGGGGATTGATTGTTCGGGGCTTGTGCAAACCTCTTTGCGGGCTTGTGGGCGGGATTGTCCGCGCGACAGTGATATGCAACAGGCCGAAGTGGGTACAGAGTTTGGCGACAATACCCCGCTGCGCCGTGGGGATTTCGTTTTCTGGAAGGGTCATGTGGGGATTATGGCTGATGAGACAACGCTGTTACATGCCAACGCGCATCATATGCGGGTTACGGCAGAACCATTGCAGGAGGTTGCTGCGCGTATATTGGCATCCGAAGGGTTGGAAATAGCGTGCCGGCGACGGCCCTAATCAACCAGCTTGATCATTTTACGTTCCAGTACACGCAAAACCGCTTTCAGATCATTTCCGCGCTTCAAAATGCGCCCATCCATGGCAATGATCGCGTAAACCCCTTGTTTGGTTGATAGTCCCGGGCATTTTTCAATGCGGTAAACCGGATATTCCGCAGTGCGTTTGAAAATTGAAAATATTGCGATGTTTTTTAACGGGGAAATGCCATAGTCGCGCCATTCGCCCGCAGCCACCATGCGCCCGTAAAGCGACATGATAAGGGCAAGCTCTGCCTTTTGAAAATGGACGGGAAGCTTATATTGCTTCTTATGATCGTGGTGAACATTCTGGAACATAGCCAAAGCTTGCGGCTTTCATGACATGAAATCAAGGGCGTTAACTTTTTGTTAATGAAAATACCGATGTTTAGCCTTAAAATTCACAACGGATAGACATGATTTTTGAATATCAGGGGGGTGTAAATAAGTGTTTTGTTTAACGAGTACACAGCGCCCCGCCTGAAAAGACGGGGCGTTTTGGGTTATAAGGGGGTCTTTTTCGTATGCTGCGGCATGGAAAAAACAAAATTGGTTATTCTCAACAAAGCCCAAGTATTGCCTTAAACATTTCAATTTATTGCCGTGTTTTACGGTCAAAAGGTACGGGTAGCTAGCAATCAGCTTCCCTCGGTGCCATG
This sequence comes from Amylibacter sp., assembly GCA_030625465.1. Classification (GTDB taxonomy): domain Bacteria; phylum Pseudomonadota; class Alphaproteobacteria; order Rhodobacterales; family Rhodobacteraceae; genus Amylibacter. Next base: position 4,451 of record DAOUQS010000049.1, read on the forward strand.
GCTATTTTTGCCCCCACCCCATGCCATGGTACCGAGGACTACATCCACCCCCCCTTTTGACATTGACCTATATCGCCTGCGGGCTATTAGTATTTCTATGCTTTTTTGGAGTTAGAAATGCGTGATCTTCATCTGCCCGGCCGTTCCCCTGTTTTTGCAACAAACGGAATGTGCGCTACATCACATCCGCTGGCCGCCAAAGTTGCGGTTCAAATACTGGAAAGTGGCGGCAATGCTGTTGATGCGGCGATAGCTGCTGCAATGTTGCTGGGTATTTGCGAGCCGCAAATGACGGGGATTGGCGGGGATTGCTTTATTCTGTTTTCACCAAACGGTCTGGACGGGGTTGTTGCCCTGAACGGTTCCGGGCGCGCACCTGCCGGATTGTCGGCGGAAAACATGCGCAAGGCAGGTCATAAAACCGTGCCGGTACAAGGCGTGGAATCAGTGACCATTCCGGGTGCGATAGATGCATTTTGCCGCCTTTCCAACGATTACGGGCGTTTGGGACTTGCCGGGTCTTTGGCGCCTGCGATTTACTATGCGAAGGCGGGCATTCCGGTGGCGCCGCGCGTGGCTTTTGACTGGGCGTTGGCCGCGAACACGCTTCAGGGGGACGCAAAGCGGTTTTATTTACTGGACGGCAAGGCCCCGCAGGTCGGGCAGATATTTCGTGCCCCGAAACAGGCCGAGGTTCTGGAACGTATTGCCATTGAAGGCCGTGACGGGTTTTATGAAGGTGCTGTGGCGCAAGACATGGTTGCCTCTTTGAATGCGCTGGGTGGCAGCCATACGCTGGATGATTTCGCCAATACCCAAAGTGAATACACCACGCCGGTGACGGGGGAATATAAAGGGACTGAGCTGGTCGAGCATCCGCCGAACGGTCAGGGTGCGACAGCGATTTTGATGAATAACATTCTGGCGCAGTTCGATGTTGCGGGGATGGATGCATTTGGCACTGAACGCGCCCATATCGAGGCCGAGGCGGCGAAGTTGGCTTACGATGCCCGCAACCGTTTTATTGCCGATCCTGACCGCACAACGCGGCTGGATCATATGCTGTCACAAGATACCGCCAATGCATTGGCGGCTTTGATCGATCCGAAACGTGCAATGGCCAGCGCTGCAAAAACCAGTGAAAACGTACATAAAGATACGGTTTATCTGACGGTTGTGGACAAAGACCGGATGTCGGTTTCACTGATCTATTCGATCTATAAAAGTTTCGGTTCCGGTCTTGCATCGTCAAAATTCGGGATAAATTTCCAGAACCGTGGCAGTGGCTTTACCTTGCAGGAAGGCCACCCGAACGAGGCTATGGGCGGGCGCCGTCCGATGCATACGATTATTCCCGGAATGCTGCGCAAGGGTGGTAAAGTGACCATGCCGTTCGGCGTGATGGGTGGGCATTATCAGTCCTGCGGCCATGCGCGGTTTATGTCGAATATGCTGGATTTCGGGATGGATGCGCAAACTGCCATTGATGCGCCGCGTTGTTTTGACGATGGTCTGGTGATGAATGTTGAACGTGGCTACAGTGATACGGTTCGGGCAGAGCTGGCTGATATGGGGCATAACGTGGCGGTGCCAAAAGTGCCCATAGGCGGGGCGCAGTCCATTTTAATCAACTATGAGACAGGTGTTTTAGAAGGTGCTTCTGATCCGCGCAAGGATGGTTGCGCGTTGGGATATTAGCAACGTCGCCAATCAGTTCATCTGCACGTCAAGCCGATATTGCCCGTTGTTCATATGACCGAACAGACCCACAACTTCTGGATGTTCAACCGGCTTGCCGGTGGTATCCATCATCAGGTTTTGTTCGGAAACATAGGCAACATAATAGGACGAGTCGTTTTCAGCCAGCAGGTGGTAAAACGGCTGTTCCTTGTTGGGGCGCGTATCTTCGGGAATGGATTGCCACCATTCATCGGTATTTGAAAATTCAGGGTCCACATCGAAAATGACGCCCCTGAATGCGTGTTTGCGATGGCGGACAACAGCGCCTATTCCATATTTTGCATTTACTTGTAACACGATTACCCTCGAATCCCGAAATTCCAGCTTGCATAAAAACCTTATTAAGTGGTTATCCTATAAAAACACCTTACAAATCAATAAAAAACGGGGAAACAGTTTGTGAACTTATTGGGAACAGTGCTGCAAGTCGTAGCGCCAGTATTTCTTTTGGCGCTGATCGGGTTTGTCTGGGTCAAGCGCGGGCATGAATATCGCGTGGCTTTTGTCACCCAACTGGCGATGTCACTTTCGGTGCCTTGTCTGATTTTCGTTGCCCTGATGAAAGCCGATATTGATCGCGATGTGCTGGCGGCGACTTTTTGGGCAACCTGTGTCGCCTATTTGGCGGTTACACTGGTTTTTGGTGTGGTTGTTAAGGTTCTGCGCCTTGAGGTGCGGACCTATCTTGCGCCGTTGATTTTTGGCAATACCGGCAACCTGGGCCTGCCGCTTGCATTGTTTGCCTTTGGTGATGTGGGGTTAAGCTATGCCATTGTAATCTTTGCAATTATGGCGGTTTATTCATTTTCATTCGGTGTCTGGCTAGTCTCGGGTGGGGGTTCTTTGATCAAGGTTATTAAAGAGCCGTTGGTTGGTGCGACTTTGCTGGGGGCGTTGTTTTTGTATAATGGCTGGCAAACGCCGGTATGGTTAACCAACACGCTGGAACTAGTCGGGCAAATGGCGATTCCGATGATGTTGATCACACTGGGCGTGGCGCTTGCGCGTTTGAAGCCGGACAGTTTCGGCCGCGCGTTTGGATTGTCAATATTCAAGGTGGTGATATGCACCGGTCTGGCCTGGATCACCGGCCTGTATTTTGAGCTGGAACCGATTGCGCTGGCCGTTCTGGTCATGCAAATCGGCACCCCTGTTGCGGTTACATCGTACCTATTGGCTGAAAAATATGGTGCAAATTCTGGTGAAGTTGCAGGTCTTGTTGTTGTTTCGACGCTTTTATCGGTCATAACAATCCCGATAACATTGGCATTTTTTATCTAAACATTCCGGTTCTTTTCGATTATAGTCATGCAAACACCAGCGACAGACTGGGAAGAGAGCAGATGAAAAAAGCATTATTACTGATAACCCTATTGATTCTGGCATCCTGTTCGGGCTCGGGCAAAGGCCCGCCGCGCAATCTGGACAATGCCTGTTCAATGAAGTCGCAACGCCCCGGCTGGTTCAAGGCAATGGATAAAACCCAACGCAAGTGGGGTGTGCCGAAATCCGTCCAAATGGCCACGATATATCACGAGTCGCGGTTCTCGCCGAAAGCAAGAACCCAGTACCGCTTTGCTTTGGGTGTGATCCCGATGGGTCGCCAATCATCGGCCTATGGCTATGCGCAGGCGATCGACAGCACATGGGACTGGTATAAAGACGAAGCGGGCAGCTTTGGCGCAAGGCGCAGCAACTACGCAGATTCCGTTGATTTCATCGGTTGGTATATGGATAAAACGGAAAAGCGTAACGGCGTGTCAAAGTTCGATATGTATAATCAGTATCTGGCCTACCATGACGGGCATTCGGGATATGCCCGTGGCACCTATCGCAAGAAATCCTGGTTGCAGCGTGTCGCGCGTGATGCCGAGGCGCGGGCGATTATGTATCAAGAACAGCTAAGGTCATGCGGCGGATAAAGCTTTATCTATCCGTCCTTTGACCCAGATCAATCGCGATCTGGTCGATGTCGAACAGGCTTTCCGGCAGGTGAACGCTTTTATCAAGGTCGCCTAAAATCACTGTGGTTTTCTGGCCGGTTTGATCAGTGGAAATCCATTGGCGGAGCTCCACCGGATCGGCGGTAAACACCAGCTGGATTTTACCGTAATCGGGGTGTTCCGGATCTTGTGCCGTCACTTTTGTCAGCGGGCCTTGTGCGCTGTGGGACATAATCAAACCGCTTGTTTTCAGGTTTACATCCTTTTTCAGAATGATCGCCAAGGGTGATTTCCCCAGTGGAAATCCCTGCGGTCCGGCGGTGGATTTTTTATCAAAGATTGCAATCTGCCCGCTGCTTGCGACCACTAAGGCAGGGTTTGGCTGGGCATATTCAAACCGCATCCTGCCCGGGCGTTTGATCATAAAGCTACCTTTTGATAGCGTGTTATCGGGGTTTACCTGCGTAAAGCCGCCTTTGGCAGAAACCAGCCCGTTGAGGTATGCAGAGATCTGGTCAAGCGACAGCTTTTCGGCGCTGGCCATGCTTGGCGCCAGACAAACTGTTGCGGCAATAATATTAACGAGTGTTTTCATATGGCTCATCTAATCATTCTATACGCGATTTCAAACGTAAAAGAGTATAGCAAGATTGTATATGGCCATAAACCGCCGATATTATTCCGGTAGCAGAATGTCACGCTTGCCGACGTGGTTTGCAGCCGAGACAACGCCCTGATCTTCCATTTGTTCGACAATCTTGGCGGCTTTGTTGTAGCCGATTGAAAGCTTGCGCTGGATGTATGATGTGGAACATTTCCGGTCATTTGCAACGATGGCAACCGCTTGGTCGTATAACGCGTCTTCCTTGCCGGTGTTGCCGCCCAGACCCAGCACCATGTCGATGTCGCTTTCCTGACTGCCTTTAGGGCCGTCAATAATGCTTCCGACATATTCGGGGGTGCCAAAAGATTTCAGGTGGTTGACGACTTCTTCAACTTCTTCGTCACTTACAAACGGGCCGTGGACACGGACGATTTTTCCGCCGCCTTCCATATACAGCATATCGCCCATGCCAAGCAGTTGTTCGGCGCCCATTTCACCAAGAATGGTGCGGCTGTCAATTTTGGATGTGACCTGAAACGAGATGCGCGTCGGGAAGTTTGCCTTGATTGTCCCTGTAATCACGTCAACAGACGGGCGTTGCGTGGCCATAACCAGATGGATGCCTGATGCGCGCGCCATTTGTGCAAGACGTTGAATGCAGGCTTCTATTTCCTTGCCGGCAACCATCATCAGGTCGGCCATTTCATCTACGATAATGACGATAAACGGCAGTTTTTCGGGCTTGAATGTTTCGGTTTCAAAGATCGGCTCGCCGGTTTCTTCGGCAAATCCGGTTTGCACGGTGCGTTTGAAATCTTCACCTTTTGCCAAGGCATCGGCAACACGGGCGTTGTAGCCGCCTACGTTGCGTACGCCCATTTTGGACATTTTACGGTAACGTTCTTCCATTTCACCCACCACCCATTTCAGGGCAACAACGGCCTTTTTGGGATCAGTGACAACCGGTGAAAGAAGATGTGGAATACCGTCGTAAACCGAAAGCTCCAGCATTTTGGGGTCAATCATAATCATCCGGCAGTCTTCGGGTGACAATTTGTAAAGCAAAGACAGGATCATGGTGTTGATCGCAACTGATTTACCAGCACCTGTCGTCCCGGCAATCAGCAAATGCGGCATTTTTGCAAGGTTGGAAATAATGGAGCGTCCGCCGATATCTTTGCCCAATGCAAGTGGCAGCGCGTGATTGCCGTCGCCATATTCCTTATCAGAAAGGATTTCGCGCAGCAGTACGGTTTCACGGTTTTCGTTCGGCAGTTCGATACCGACAACAGAGCGGCCCGGA